>CBKYSX010000307.1:0-5509 GCA_966690745.1 uncultured Ardenticatenales bacterium | reverse complement strand
CAATTTACCTTTGATTGGGTTGAAAATCCGTCACGGGTGCAAGCCGATATTAATATGTACGTACAGGTACGCAAAGAAGCCCGCGAGCGGCAAGAGGCAGAAGGATTCCGACAGGAAGTGTTGGATTTGATTAACATCTATGATGAACATCGGCGTGGCAAAGGTGTCTCCTCACGTCCTGCGCCCGTTGCCGCGCCACCCCCCCACCCGATAGACCCCGACGACCCCGAAGCGACCCGCCGTAATGATTTTGTGTAACAACGTCTACAGATAACCCAAAGCACACAAAGAACCACAAGGGAAACAAAGAAGGGGTTTTGCTCGTCCTTTGTGTTCTTCGTGCCTTCGTGCCTTTGTGTTATGTCGTTTCTGCTTTCTGCGTCCCGCGTCCCGTTTTCGTGTGATTTGTCACCCCCCTTGCGTGACAAATCAAGCCTTAATAACATTAAAAATCACTTGCTCCCCTTTTCCATTCGTGATAAACTCCACAAATGCTGGGCGCATAGCGTTTGCGGGTAGTACCCATCAAGATTGTGTACTCCCATTGCCCATGTTATACTCGCGTAACAACAGCGACAGCCACCCGTATTCTGCAAATAACTGGGTGCTTTATCGTCGCCGGGTGTGATTTCGCCACTTGCAAAACATAAGTTTCGTCTTTGTTATTAAAGGGTTCCCCTTCATATATAAAGACGCGAACGTAAAGCCGGAGGCATAATGATCGGTCCGTATGGCGTGATTGGAATGTTCGTAATTGCGGCAATCATTTTGTTAGGGTTGCCTGTTGTCGGTTCCAAGTTGTTAAGTCCGCGTAAGCCCAACCCCATCAAAGAGACCGTATACGAGTGTGGGGTCGAAACTCAGGGCGAAACGTGGGTTCAGTTTAAGGTGCAGTATTACATCTACGCCATTGTCTTCGTTATCTTCGATATCGAAACGGTGTTCCTCTATCCGTGGGCGGCGGCGTATAACCAACTTGCGCTCTTCGCGCTCGTCGAAATGGCAATTTTTGTCGTCATTTTGTTGACGGGCTTGTTCTATGCATGGCGTAAAGGCATGTTGGAGTGGGTCTAATCAGATTGGAGCGCATGGTTCCCTATGGATGCCCTTAACGCCTTTTTTACCGCAGTCAACAATCTCTTCAATTCGATTGGGGATTGGTTTTATAGCCTGCTGACCGTTACCTTTGCGTTGGATGTCGGAATTGCTGACCCGATTTTCCGTCTGGTGCAAGCCATTGTGGTCTGTACCTTCGCGGCGGTGACATTCCTTGCGCTCACCTACACCGAGCGCAAAATTATTGCCCGCGTCCAGGACCGTATCGGTCCGAACCGCGTCGGTCCCTTTGGTCTGCTCCAACCGCTTGCCGATGCCATCAAGATGTTCACCAAAGAGCAGACCATGCCGGCGGTGGCAGATGCGGTGACATTCCAACTCGCGCCCGCATTGGCGGCTGTCCCCGTTTTGATGCTCTTTGCGGTGATTCCCTTCAATGAAAATGTGGTCGCCTCCGACATGGATGTGGGGCTGATTTACATCATCGCCTTCGGCTCGCTTGCCGAAATTGCAATTTTGATGGGGGGCTGGGGAAGCCGTAACAAATATTCGCTGTTGGGGGCAATGCGGGCAGTCGCCCAGATGATTTCCTATGAAATCCCGTTGGTGCTGGCATTGATGAGCATTGCGATGTTGTCCGGGTCGTTGAACCTTAATGACATCGTGCGGGTGCAGATTTTGCCCTTTGTTCTGCTCATGCCGGTTGCCTTCATTATTTTTGTGATTTCCGCCGCCGCCGAAACAGGACGCTCGCCGTTCGATATTATTGAAGCGGAATCGGAAATTATTGCGGGCTACCACACCGAATATGCCGGGATGCAATTTGGCTTGTTCCAAATGGCGGAATTCCTCGGTTTCTACGCCCAATCCTGTATCATGGCAACCATCTTCTTCGGGGGGTGGCGGGGACCGGAATTTATCCCCGGTTGGCTCTGGTTCTGGCTGAAGAGCTGGATCGGGGTCTTCATCTTCCAATGGGCATTCCGCTCTACCTTCCCGCGCCTTCGGATTGACCAATTGCAAGCCTTCTGCTGGAAATTCCTGGTCCCGGCGGCATTGTTGAATGTGGCAGTGACGGCAGTGGTAGGGTTTCAAGGAGCGTTCCCGCTTATTCGTGGATGGGAAAACAATGTTCCCATTTTTGCCGCGACTACCCCTGTAGATTGGGCAGTTCGGGTGGGGGTTTACCTCGCCGCCAATCTTGTCACCGTAGTCATTCTGGCAGTCGCCTATCGCGGAACGGTGCGCCGTGCCGAATCTCAAATGGACTCCAAAGTTCCCGGCGGGTTATCCCCTGTACCGGTGGAACGGGAGGTTGTCTCCGCATGACGCTCGACCAGATCGTATTTTTTCTTATCGCCACGGTAACGGTCGTTGCCTCGTTGCTGATGGTTGCCGTGCCCCGCGTTTTCCACGCCGCCTTGCTGATGATTTTGACCTTTCTCGGTATCGGGGCGTTGTACATGCAGATGGGGGCGGGCTTTCTGGGGGTTATCCAAATCCTCATCTATGTCGGCGCGATTTCCGTCTTGATGATTTTTGCCATCATGCTCACGCCCAAGGTGATGGATTCCGCCCAGCAACGCTTTACGGCGCAATGGCCCCTCGCCTCGCTGATGGCGGCAGGGTTGGTTACGGTGCTGATTCAGCAAATCACCCGTTCGCCGTTCCCGCAGGTGGGCGCAGATGCGATTAACACTGCCCTGACCGGTCGGGATTATGCCGTCGAAATCGGGATTGCCTTTATGGACCCTACCATCCAGGGCTACCTACTCCCGTTTGAAGTTGCCTCCCTGCTCCTGCTCGTTGCCCTTGTTGGTGCGATTGCGATTGCGGGGGAAGAAAAACAGTAACGACAGAAAGCAGGACGCGGAAAGCGGAAAACAGAACATGACTGGCGTAAATCCGTTGTCGTTTCTGCGTCCTGCGTCCCGCTTTCTGCTTTAAGCAAATTATTCAAGGAATTACTTACTGATGGTACCCCTCGAATGGTATCTCATGTTGGCGGCGGTGCTGTTTAGCATCGGAGTCTTCGGAGCGTTTGCCCGCCGAAACGCGATTGCAATTTTGATGGGGATTGAGCTCATGCTCAACGCCGTCAATATCAATCTTGTCGCCTTTTGGAAATTCGTTGCGCCGACCGACCTGACCGGGTTGATGTTCGTCATCTTCTCGGTGACGGTTGCCGCCGCCGAAGCCGCTGTCGCGCTTGCCCTCGTCCTTGCCATCTATCGGACACGGGATACGGTCAATGTCGAAGAAATTGACCTACTTAAATACTAAGAGTGGAGAAAGGAGAGAAGCGAGCGGAGAGCATGGGTATACCATCTCTCCACTCTGCGCTCTCCGCTCTGAACATCTAAGGACATCATTATGATGTTAGAGTATTATGCATGGCTAATACCGCTTTTTCCGTTGTTAGCCTTTATGCTCATTATCCTCGCGCCGGGGCTGAAAGATAATAAAGCGGCGAGTTCGTGGGTTGCCATTATCGGGGTCGCGGCATCGTGGATTCTCAGTTGGGCAATTTTCTTTTTGCGGGGGGAACATCTCATCCACGAAATGGATGCAGGGCATCCCTTCTATCAAGCGTTTGCGTGGATGCCCACCGGCAACAGTATCTTCTCGATGTCCTACATCTTGGATGGACTGTCGCTGGCGATGATCTTTATGGTGCCGTTTGTGGTATTGATGATTTTCATCTATTCCACCGGCTACCATAACCTCGGCACGCCCAACGTTGAGCCGCGTTACGCCCGTTTCTTCGCTTATGTCTCGCTCTTTGCGGCGGGAATGTTGACGCTGGCAATTAGCGGCAATATGCTCCTCTTCTTCATCGCATGGGAAATCATGGGGCTTTGCTCCTACCTTCTCATTGGCTTCTGGTTTGAGAAGAAAGATGAAGGCTACAAATTCCGCATGATTGACGGAAAGTGGCAAGAGGACCGCACCCGGTTAGACCGTCTTAGCCCCCGATGGTCTTCGATAAAAGCCTTTTTGACCACCCGCGTCGGGGATGTGTTGTTCTTCGCTGGGTTGATGTGGCTTTATTCCGCCAGCCAAATCCAATCGCTCAATCTTTACGATGTGTTGACGGCGGAAAACATTGAACACCTAAAAAATCTAACGTGGGGAATTCCGGGGCTTTTCTCCTTCTCCGTGCTTCCCACCATCGCCCTGCTGATTTTCGGTGGCGCGGTTGGTAAATCGGCGCAATTCCCGCTTCACGTCTGGTTGCCCGATGCAATGGCGGGTCCGACCCCCGTTTCCGCGATGATTCACGCGGCAACGATGGTTGCCGCCGGGGTCTTCCTTGTGGCACGGATGTTGCCCCTCTTTGAACCATTGGAAGGCTCAACTGCCCTCTATGTAGTCGCAATTATCGGCGCATTCACGGCTTTGTTTGCCGGAACGATTGCGATTGCCCAACAGGATGTCAAAGGGGTGCTGGCATACTCCACCATTTCCCAATTGGGCTACATGATCGCCGCGTTGGGGTTGGGGGGGTTGGTGCCGGGGGTCTTCCATATGTTGACCCACGCCTTCTTTAAAGCCCTGCTCTTCATGTCCTCCGGCTCCGTGATTCACGGTATGGAACATGGGGTTCACCATGTTGCCGACCATCACGGACATGGACACGATGATCACGCGCATGATAGTCATGGACACGGGCATGGCGACCATCAAGGGGCGGAAGAATCTCACACGGTTGAACATATTGACCCGCAAAATATGTGGAACATGGGCGGTTTGCGGAAGCATATGCCGAGAACCTTCTTGGCATTTATGATCGGGGGAGCGTCGCTTGCCGGGCTTCCCTTCATCACCGCAGGCTTCTGGTCAAAAGACGAGATTTTGGGGCAAGCCCTCTATCTTTATGACCATAAGGAGTTCCTTGGCGGTACGATTCCGTTGATAGTGCTGGTGCTGTTGGTGATTACCGCCGTGTTGACTGCTTTCTACACCGGACGGCAACTCGGTTTGACCTTCTTCGGCAAAGAACGCACCGAAGAAGCACACCACGCCCACGAATCTCCATTGGCAATGACCCTGCCGTTGATGATTCTTTCCATCTTTGCCATCATCGCCGGATTTGTGAACATTCCTGACGGAGTAATTCCGGGCATGGCAGGGTTCCACGGTTTGGGGCATATGCTGGAACATGTGCATACCACCGCCGGGGTTGAGGCATACGAACCGCACGACTTTAGCTGGTTCCTTGCCCTGCTTACGGGTGGGCTTGGTACGCTTGCCTTCGCAGGTGGGATTTATATGTACGCCGGACGGGCAGTGGAACCCCTGCGGGTGCTGGGTCCGTTGTGGACCGCGATGGAAAACAAATGGTATGTGGATGAACTGTATAAATGGATTTTCATCCGCCCCGCCGTTGCTACTTCCGACTTACTCCGCCGCGTAGATGCCGACTGGATTGTAGACCCGATTGTGAACGGCG
>CBKYSX010000306.1:0-5535 GCA_966690745.1 uncultured Ardenticatenales bacterium | reverse complement strand
GCGGTTTCACAAACACTTCACTATCCAGCGAATGGTATTGCACCTCATCAATAAAAACGTAATAAAAGCCGTCCTCAAATGCCAACAGAGCCGTGCCGATTGCCTGGTCGGGGTCAGACTTTTGAATTTCCTGCTCATTTGCCCCGCTCTCTACTTTGCCCCGCGCCGCCGCCGTTTCGATGGCGGCTTTGCTTAATACCTGCGGCAGTCGGCGTTGCTCCTGCCGTTCGTTATAGGCGGTTACTTCTGCCGCTACAATCGTCGAAATCAAATCGCGCAAGGTTAAAATTCCGCCGCCCCGCGCCCTATCCGGGGGTAAGGGTACCGACCAATCGGTAAAATGTTGTCTGCGTTGCCCCACCGTTTTGGCGGAAACCAGAATATTCATTGCCACTCCTTTCGTGCACTTAATCATAAGGTCAACTATAGATACTTTATCACAAGGTTGCGACAGGGATTGTCGCTACGTCTTTTAACTTTTCAATTCCCGCGCCACGAACCCTCGTTTTAAGCGTTTGTGGTGGAAGAGGTAGTCAAGATCGGCGCGGTTGTCATACATCAGCTGGTAATAGTAGTAATTGATCTGTTCCAACAGGGCGAAGAGGGTCAGGAAGGTTCCATAAAAAATATCGGGGAGATGGAGCTCGCCATTTAGCCAATAGACGATTCCAATAAAAGGAACAAAGAGCGCAAGCATAAGCCAATTGAAGGCGCGAAACGTTCGTAACCGTTTTGCCATATCCGCGTCCACATCAGGTTGCCCCTGTTGTAGGGTGCGGCGTTTGTAGGACCATAAATAGGTTCCCTGCGCCAGAATAAGCAGGATGGTAAGCAAGCCGTAGCCCCGCAGGAGCCAATCGCGCCACCGCCAACCATCATCCGCAAGCCGCCATACAAAAAGCAAGGTAAAGACTACCACGCTGGCGGCTTCGCCCAGCAGTAAAGAACGGTAGCGTTTTGCTAAGGATTCACGCATAGTAAGTACTCCCGTTGTGGTTTCCCCGCATACCCCAAAAAGCGCAATTAAAAGCGGGAGTCGTACAACTCCCGCTTTCGGATAGGATTAGGCGTTGCACTGTTGAGCGAGCGTTTCCCGCCACAGTGCCTACCGTCCGGCAATTATACCCGCCCGAAAAAGAGTTCCGTGGTGTATTCAAAGACCACCTGCCCTTTCTCCTGATGCGCCTCGAATATTTGTTGCAACCTCTCCAACATGGGCAGATGATTGGGGTGTTGTTCGTTCGGGGCATAGGAAGAGGAAAGAAGCCGCCCCTTTACCCCTTCGTAATCAAAATATTGATAGTTGGGAAAAGCGACAGTTTGATACTGACCATCGCGGAAAAAGGAGCTGAAACGGGCGGAATGGCTTTCGGTAATGTTGCGATGATTGATGGCAGTATAATCCGTGCCGTAGTCCAGCAGGAGTTGTTCATAGGCACGGAGAAAGGGGGTGGTGTCCGTTTTGCGGTCATTCCAGAAGAGCACCACCCACCCATCGGGGCGTAAAATGCGCCGGAACTCTTCTTTGGCTTGTTCCTGATCGAACCAGTGAAACGCCTGCCCCGCCGTCACGACATCTATACTATCATCGGGCAGGGTAGTATCTTCGGCGGTGGCGGCAATCGAATGAAAACGGGGGTCGTGCGCCAATTGCGCTTCTGCTGCTTCGCGCATGGCTTCGTTCGGTTCAACAGCGTAGACCATATTACCATTCTTTAAGAACAGTTCGGTTGAAATCCCTGTCCCTGATCCAATATCGGCAATCACCTTGTCAGGGGTCAAGCCGATGTGTTGATTCAATGCCTCAATGACCACAATGGGATAGGTAGGGCGATAGCGCACATAATTGGTTACGCGGTCGGAAAAGCGTTGGGTGGAATTGCTCATGGTGTGGATACTTTCTTTGGGTTCGTGATGCGTGATGCGTGGTGCGTGGACAGCATTGTATAGGGGATTATAAATGAAAATCATGAGCATCCCCACCGCCGGTTCCGCATTGGGGAGTATGCAAAGGATGACAGGCAATTTTGCAACCGACCCCACGCATTCGTTTTATGCTCTCAATAGGTAGCGTGATGGTCAATAATTGAGTAAAAAACGCATTTTTCCATTTGCCATCCTAGAAAGAAACCGAGTTTTCAACGGCAGAAACTCGGTTTCGTCCCTACCTGTTACACAAATCTAATCGTTGGGCGATGCTACGCACCCCCCGCCGGAACCAATTGCCGTTTCCTCAATACCCAATTCTCAATACCCGATGTTCGCTGTCCCCTCCGCCTCCTCCGGTACGGAGGAGGCAAGCAACGCCCGTCCCCCTTCAAGTATCACGGTAAAGGCGAGGGGGTAGCCCAATTGGACAAAGGCAAGGTAGGTCATATCGTTTTGCAATTGCTGAAAGACCAGATTGTGGCTGGCGACGAACCAATGGCTAACGACGACCCCCATGAGTACATAACCGATGTAGAGGAGGGCGCGGCTGTCACGGGGTAAGCCGGGGGTATCTTTGTTTACAAAAGTGCCTGCAAGGTCAATCACATTCCAGAAGACCCCGAAGACAAAAAAGGCTAACCCCGCAAAACCAAAGAGCGGGGAAAAAGGATTATCCAGAAAATCAGTCTGATTGAGCAATGCCAATAAGAGGGCGATTGCCAACAGGCGGAGCATTGCGTCATAGGTCAAGCGGTTGGAAAAAATCCGCACCAATACCACCGCCAGCAACAACCCCATCATCACCCTATCCACATCAGCGTATTCATAGCGATATGCCGCCAACGGGCGACCATATGCCATCAGCCATTGAAGCAGGTGCATCCATGCCACCACCAACCCAAAGGTGGCAAGTGTTCCGTTGCCCCGCCGGTGGGCGATGAAGGCAATCACCACGCCCGCCATCATCACCAATAAGGGGCGAATCACAGTTTCCCCTTCGGAAAGCATGCGCGTCCAATCGCTCAATTGGTCGCTCCACGTTTGCGCCTCCGCCCGCATAATTTGCAGAATTAAAAAGACAAAGCCGATACGGGAGAGCAGATATATCAGGTATTGCCCGACGGGGAGTAAAATGGCGAACCAGACCAAAAAGGCAAACGGCACCTCGCCATGCGGGGCAAGAGAACGGCGGAGATAGGCAATCCCCGCCAACCCTACTATCAACAGAGCCGCCCCTATCAGCCCGTTCGGTTCCCAACCACTTCGGGCAACCGATTGAATCATACCCATCGCCCGTACCCCCAACAGCCCTAACAGAAAAATTAATACCACAAAGCGGTCGGCGTGTTGTTGAACTGCGCCCACCGCCCATTTACTGGTTTGCAGGGCAAAATCAATCCATCCCAGCCCGGAAATCAATAAAAAACTGAGAACCAACAAAAAGAGATTCGTAATCACCCCTGACATAAAACCACCTGCGATGAATTCGTTTTGTACCAGTTGGGCGCGGGTTGCCATGCCATAGCCAAGGGCGGCAAGGATGCCCACCAACCCCACCAACCAGAGCCACCCGACCGGGCGCGGCACTTTCAAGATGGGGAAGAGCAGACAGGTAAAAAAAATCAGGCTATTCAGAAAAATAAGTAGCAAAAAGAGGAGCACATTGAAAATGCCCGTTAACCCCAGCGCGGCAGAGGCGAGTTGAAGTGCGCCATCCAGCGCGAAAAAGAAAACATAGGCTAAGAAGACCAGCCAGCGCAAAAGCGGGCGGGTGTACAAGCCCCCTGCCAATATAAATCCCCACGCCAGCGTTAATCCAAAGAGCGTTAACGGTACATAGGGGGTAGGAACCATCACGGTACGGGCATCGGAAGATTCCAGCAAGAGGATTTCGCGGGGGAAGAGCGGTCGGAGTTGGTCGCTAAATAACAACCCCGCCATGAATAGACCCAACACGGCGAAGCCCACCCCCACCATGACCCGCAACACAGGATGCAGGGGGCGAAAATCTATAGCCCCGTCCCGCGCCACATCCAGCACGAAGGCATTCAACGCGCCGGAAGCCACTTTGCCGCCGGTCTGGAACAGATTCACAATCCTGTTTTGCATGGTCGGGTCTCGCGTGACGGCGGATACCATCAGCGCAATGGGAGCGCGAATGCCTCTTGTGAAAAAGCGATATAGAGCTGTCCGTCCAGAATCAACGGGGTCATCGTGCTGTTGTTGTCGGGGGAGAGAAGCCGTTGCAGAGCAAAATCCCCGACCAATTCCCCATCGGCAAGGCGGCGGGCGTGAAGGTGATGGTCGGCGGTGATATAGAGCATGAGGTCATCGTTGTATAGCAGAGGAACCCCATGCACCCCGCGCCCGATATTCATCTGCCAGCGCAGGCTTTGGGTCGCGCTATCCAAAACGGTCAGGTCGCCCGTATCCCCGACCAACACCACCACCCCGTTGCCACTGACTATCCCCCCGAACAGGGAGGGTAAGGTCGGGGCGGCATAGGAGATGACCACCGTAGCGGTGCGGCTTGCGATATTCCAGCCGATCACCTGCGTATCAAAAGCATCCGTCACTCCCATGGCATAGACCGTATCGCCACCTGCGGCAAGGTACAACGGGCGCAGGTCTTCCGTGCTTTGCCAGAGAAGCTCCCCGGTGGCGGGGTCTAATGCGTTGAGCCGATCCCCCACGGTATAGAAGACCCCGTTGTGTAAGAGGGTCGTCGGCGTAGCGGCAAAGGCATAGGGCAATGGTTGTTGCCAGAGCGTTTCATCCGTTGCTACATCAAAGGCATAGGCGACCACTTCATTGCCGATGGTTGCCGCCCACAACAGCCGGTTCCCGTCAGCGTAAACGGGGGTATAGGTGGGCGCACCCAGGTCAATCTCCCATTGAACCTCATTGGTGGTCAGGTTAAACGCGGTGAGTTGCCCTGTAAAGGTGCCTGCAATCAGGGTGTCCTGCACGACTATGGGGGGCAGATATGCCAGCGATAAATCCGTATTGCCCAACCGTTGGCTGGTGCCATCTTCCCGATTCACCTGATAGACCCGCCCGAACCCACTGACATAAAGTAGGTTATCCTGATACGGCACGGGGGGCGACCCGAAGAAATCCAGATTTTCTCTCAAAGAATTGGCGGCGCGGGTGGCAATCCACGCGACCTCCCCACGCCAGGGGTGTATCGGGGTACTGCTCATCACCCGCATAAAGCCATCGCCATGCCCGACGAGCAGATGGTTGCCATCGTGGGCGAGCGGGGTGTAGCTATCAGGGGAGCCGGTGGGAATACGGGAACGTTCTTCGCCCGATTCTACATCCAGCATGGCGACGAAACGCCCCATATTAAGGAAGAGTGCGCCATCCAGTATCAGGGGCGGACCGTAGAGCGTTACGCGGGTATTGAACCGCCATCGCTCTGCGCCGGTGGCAATGTCCAGCGCGTACAACGTTTGGGCGGCAGTGACATAGAGCGTCCCGTTTGCTACCAGCAAGTCGCTCTGTACCGAATCATCGGCTTCAAAAGACCATAGTACTTCCCCTTCGGCAAGGGTCGGGTCGGTATTCAGGGCGTACACCCACCGACCCACCGTTCCGGCAAAG
>CBKYSX010000305.1:0-5537 GCA_966690745.1 uncultured Ardenticatenales bacterium | reverse complement strand
AATATCCTGCGAAACAATGCAAAATTGGGCGAACAGGTACAAAAGGGCAAAACCACCGTTTATTTTTGGGTAGAGCCTTTTGAACTTTTCGATAGCTCCTTTATGGAGCCGGGGATTCTTGCGACTTCGTTTGCCGAGCCAGGGGTGACGTTTGAGAATTTCGTGAAATTTGTAGAGACGCTAGGGAGCCGCGCCCAGGCATTTGCCGACCCCACCCGCCTTGTTATTATGCGGTTGATCCGCCATTTCAGCCTTGACAATACGACGATGAGCAATTACATGGGAATTTCACGCCCCACTGTCAGCGAACATGCCCGTATCTTACGTGAGGCAGGCTTTATTCAGAGTTATCAGGAAGGGCGGCAGGCACGGCATGAAGTTCAGCCGGAGGCAGTAGCGCAATTTCTGCGGGATTTGATTGACTTTTTGGATTTAGATATTGAGCCTTAGAAAACGAGCCAAAAAAATAAAAAACCCCGCTATCATAGCGAGGTAAGGGGTATTCAGTTGTCTTTGCAGATGATTATCGCCGGTTAGCGTATTTCCACCAGTAAGCGTCGAAGTAAAATAAAAAGAAACGCTCCGAACATTGCCGCACCAATCGAATTGATAGTGGCATTGTTCAGCAATCGTTCCCCCGTCATCGCTATATCAACCGCAAAGCCACACAACACCCCGCCGGTTGCCCCCAATAATAACATTTCCTGCATAGGGCGGGTCGGTTTCAACCCTTTCCACGCCGCCCATCCCGCCACAATTCCCACCAGCACAGACAACAGCATGACCATAAACTACGGCTCCTTTCAGCCGATTCCGACATATCGGGAAGTTCCGTGGGGGGAGTTGCATGGTAAAGGTTCATGCCATTTCCCGGAGATGTCGCCTACGGTAAGTCGTCTTCGTGTGCGATGCCCTTACCATTAACATCACAAGTTGCTTGAAAGCTTCGCGGGATAGTAGCCATATTTGGAAAAGCAACAAAAAACACGCCCTACCGTTTACGGTAGAGCGTGTTGGGTACCATAGTCCTAGAAGTAGGATTGCGGTGAGTCTACATTGAAATCTGCGGTTGTTTGTCGAACGTGCCTATGGCTCCTAATCCTAATATTTTAGGAAGTTAGGTCTTCACATAGGGGTTTCGGTTAGGCGCGGCGCACCAGACGGAGCAAGCCGAGCAAAATGATGGCACCGACAAATGCGGTGAAGATCGAAACCACGTTCAAGGTCGAAGGGTCGCTACCGGGGGTGGCGTTACCGACACCGAAGAGGCTCAATACCCAACCACCGATGAAAGCACCGATGATACCGACAATGATGTCTGCCAACATGCCTTGTTGGGCATTGGTTTTCATCACCATAGAAGCGAGCCAACCGGCGATCAGACCAACTACGAGCCATGCGATAATGTCCAGCATCTTGTTTCTCCTTTACGTTATCATTATTAGCGATTTGTTTTATGTGGCTGAATCAGCACGAGTTGTTGTATCAGTCGTTGTTGTGCTGTTCATGTCCTACACTTCATAGTCTAACAGGTAAAAATCAAAAATCAACCCCTTTTGACCGTAAAACGCGCTCTCTGTGAAAAGGATATATCCCTATATGCCTAAAATTGCGGGTAAAACGACAGGGATAGATGTCGCTTTGTATCCCTGCCTTCTATGGGTACAATCGAGAAAAGCGAAAGGGCAAGGCAAAACGAGCCTTCGTGCTTCCGGCACGCTTCATTTTTAACACTCTACAACAAGGAGCATCCCACATGAATCCCATCCGTATCGGCGTGATTGGCGGTAGCGGTCTTTACAACATGGAAGGGCTGACTACCATTGAAGAAATACAAGTCAGCACGCCCTATGGCGGACCCAGCGATAATATTATTGTGGGAACGTTGGCGGGAGAACGAATTGCTTTTCTACCCCGACACGGACGGGGGCACCGCATTCTTCCGGGAGAATTGAATAGCCGCGCCAATATTTACGCACTTAAATCGTTGGGGGTGGAATGGGTTATCGGGGTTTGTGCCTGCGGCAGTTTACAAGAGGAATATGCGCCGGGACATATTGTGATTCCCGATGGATTGTTTGACCATACGCGGGGTCGTCCCCTCTCCTTCTTCGGGGAAGGGATTGTCGGACACCTCAGTATTGCCGATCCGTTCTGCTCTGTACTCAGTGACGCACTTTATTCTGCGGTAGCAGAAACAGGGGCAATGGTGCATAAAGGTGGGAACTTCATTATCATTGAAGGTCCCCGCTTTAGCACTAAAACCGAAAGTAAGGTCTACCGGAGTTGGGGCATGGATATTATCGGGATGACGGCTGTTCCCGAAGCACAACTGGCACGGGAAGCAGAAATGGCGTATTCCGTGATGGCGCATGTTACTGATTACGATGTTTGGCACGAATCGGAAGAGCCGGTGACGGTAGAAATGGTTATTAAGACCCTGATGGAAAATGTCAGCCACGCCAAAGAGGCACTTCGCAATGTCATTCCGAAGTTGGAAGGGCAAACCAGCCCGACATGGAATGCCCTTGCCGGGGCAATCATGACCGACCCCCATCGTTTCCCGCCTGACACCCGCGAGCAAATGGGGATTTTGCTGGATAAATATTATCCCCGCGATTAACGACAGAGCATTGGGTATTGAGTATTGAGAAAACCGCAGCTTCATTCCCTAACTTACTTTCCACTTTAGAAAGTGATTTAGCGCAAGTTGTTTTCTCAATACCCAATGCTCAATACTCCCTACTCTCTATGGCAACTGCTTCGCTCTCCCGCCCTGCCCCACGCTGGCGGGTACTGGAATTTTTTCTGCTCCTCTTTCCCCTTGCTTTTACAGGGGTGGGTTTTTATGTGCTGTGGGAATTGCGTGATCTGATTGATACCCAACGATGGTGGCCCGCTGTGGTGCTGGCGGTGGGGATCGTAGTGATGCACATTGTTCTTTCGATTTTCGCGCCCACCGCCGACCAAACCCTGCTACCGATTGTCACGATGCTTAATGGGATGGGCTTATTGATGATCGAAAGGGTGGCGCACCTATTCACGGTACGCCAAACCCAGTTAATGCTCGTGGGAATGGGATTGTGCTTAGCCATTGCGTTATGGAAAGATGGACCGCGCTTTGCCGAACGATACAAATACACCCTAATTCTCCCCGGTATTTTGCTGTTGACATTGGGCTTGGCAGGCTCGTTTGGCGGAAGCACCCCCGGTATTTCCGTCATTAATATTGCCGAAGGCTTAGGGTTACAACCCGCCGAACTGCTGAAACTGCTGATTATTCTCTTTCTGGCGGGCTTTCTCGATTTCCACCGCGAAAAGTTCAAAACCTTCCGCCTTAATCGTCCGTTTAGCGACCGCCGCCTCTTCTGGGTCTATATTCCGTTAATCGGAATGTGGGGTATCAGTATGATGTTGCTCGTTTTGCAACGGGACCTGGGAGCGGCATTGCTTTTCTTCGGCATCTTTGTCATGCTCGCCTACATGGCAACCCAACGGCTGGACTACACATTATTAAGTCTGGGGGTCTTCGCATTGGGGGCGTTTGCCGCCTACTCCATCTTTGATTATGTCGCCCTGCGCTTTGATGTCTGGCTCGATCCGTGGGCATATCCCGATTCAGGGGGGTATCAACTATTCCATGCGCTGTATGCTGTTGCCAACGGCGGTATTTTCGGGCAGGGATTGGGGCAAGGTTTCCCCGATTTTGTGCCGATTGTGCATAGCGACTTTATCGTGGTTGCCATTGCCGAAGAATTCGGCTTGGCAGGGTTGTTGGCAGTTATCGGACTATTCCTGATGCTGATGCTCAAAGGCTTCCAAATTGCTATGCGTGCCCCCGATAGTTTTCAGCAATTGGTCGCGGGGGGATTGACCGGAATGCTCATTCTGCAAACCCTGATAATCATGGCAGGGTCACTCAAACTCGTCCCCCTCACCGGAATCACCTTACCCTTCGTTTCCTATGGCGGCACCTCCCTTATGGCAAGCTATGTCCTGTTGGGAATGCTCCTCCGAATCAGTCGCGAACGAATTAATAGCTAGACATTGGCTGTTACCGGTTTTGCAGAAACCGGTAACAGCCAACATACAATAGTCATGCACTCCACCATTCCCGCCGTTGCCTTTCAACGAATTGCTACGTTCTTTCTCGTCTGTTTCCTGCTGGTTGCGGTGGGGGCGGGCTATTGGAGCGTGGTTGCCGCCGATAGCCTTGCCGCGCAGGATTTCCCGCGCCAAATTGTGCGTGAACAGGCAGTAGATCGGGGACGAATCCTGGCTTCCAATGGCTCGGTGCTCGTCCAAACCCGCTTTGATGCAGAAGGCAACGCCGTGCGCGAATACGGCTATCCTGCGCTCGCTCCCGTCACGGGACATTGGACATTGGTGCTGGGCAGAACAGGATTAGAAGGGCGTTATGACGATTATCTGTCGGGGCGTGCCGGGCAACAGGGGTTACATGCCTTTGATGAAATCATGCACGAACAGGTCGTCGGTGCGGACATTGTGACCACCATCAACCCCACTTTGCAAACTCAGGCAGACGCGCTTTTAGGGAACCAGAGCGGTGCGGTAATTGTAATGAATCCCCGCACCGGGGATGTGCTGGCAATGGCAAGCCATCCTTACTATGACCCCAACACCTACGCCGATAATGCCGAGCAGTTGGTGGTAGATTCAACCCAACCCACGCTCAACCGTGCCACGCGGGGCTTGTATACCCCCGGCTCCGTTTTTAAGGTGGTTACATTGGCGGGGGCGTTGGATTTGGGTGAAGCGACACTGGATGAGCAATTTACCAACCCGGATGGGATTGAAATTTTCGGAGGATTTCCGGTACGGGATTTCAGCGAGGAAGCGCAAAATCGCTCCCCGTATGACCTCCGCATTGCGTTGGCATGGTCGAGTAATGTGACCTTTGCCACGCTGGGGCAACGCCTCGGACCGGATGGAATGCGCGACATTGCCCGCCGTTTTGGTTTCACTGAAGAAATTCCCTTTGACCTGACCACCGAGCCGAGCCAGATTGGAACCGATGCCTTCCTGCTGGATGAGGCAGGATTGGTTTCCACCGCCTTCGGGCAGGGGCAATTGTTTGTAACTCCCCTTCAGATGGCGTTGGTCTGCGCGGGAATCGCCAATGATGGAGTGATAATGACTCCCCGATTGGTCAGCGAAATTCGCACCCGCGAAGGGGATGTGATTACGCGCATGGAGCCGCGCCCATGGAAACAGGCAAGTAGTCGCGGTGTGGCGGAAGAGGTACGTGAAGCAATGATTGTTTCCGCCACCGAGGGGTATGCGCGGGCAGGTGCGCCACAGGGTATTACGATAGGGGGTAAAACGGGGTCGGCACAATTGGGGGGCAACAGTGAACCCCATGCATGGTATATGGCATTTGCCCCCGCCGAAAATCCTGAAATTGTAGTGATTGTGGTTGTGGAACGGGGCGGCTTGGGCGGCGATGTCGCCGCGCCGATTGCGCGGGAATTGATTGGCACGGCATTGGCGCAATAAGGAGAAATGAGAAAGGGGAA
>CBKYSX010000304.1:0-5538 GCA_966690745.1 uncultured Ardenticatenales bacterium | reverse complement strand
ATTGCCAACGGTTATATTTATTATCCTCATGTGAATGGACTGGGCATTGCCGACGTTCGCAACCCCGCCGCTCCGATGGTGACGGTTGTGGATTCGATTCCCGTAACGTGGGAAGAGCCATGGATATACAGTGACGGACAACGCTTGTATATTCGCACCATTGACTGCGGTGTTCATCTGCGCATTTACGACCTCGCCATCCCCACTGCGCCGCGCCTCTCTACACTCATGCAAAAACACGAACCATGCTCTGATAATGGTCATATTGCCCTGGTTCCGACGGGTACGCATTTCTATATCGCTGAAGATGAGCGGGGACTTCGAGCTTATGAATTTGTACAGGGGATTGCCCATTTCTTGCCAATTCTGAATCGTGCGCCATAAGAAAGTTATACATAAAATGCGCCGTAGAATTCTAATTTTTTGCACCGTTGTTATTTTGGGGATGAGTATGAGTCTGATTACATTATCCCCGGCACTGCAAGCCACTTCAGAAGAGATCTATCCTCCTTTTCAATTTGTAGAAGAACAAATCCGTATGGGAGGAACAATAGAGGGTGTGTTTTATCAGGCACCCTATGCTTTTGTAAGTCGTACCGATGCCACGATTATTTATAATGTTTCGGTGGTAGAAACCCCGGTTCAGGAGGCGACAGTTCCACAATTTGTTGCCAAAGCGAAAGTGGAATCCTATTTGTACGGAGAGAATTGGGATACGAACAAATGGGAAGTCTGGGATGTCAATAATCCTACAATTCCCACGCGAGCCGCTACGTTTGAACCCGGCGGTGATTTAATTAATGCTACCAATGACTATTTATTTTTCTTACACGCAGAGGGTGAGGAAGCCGCGTTAGTGGCATATAGTTTGAGTGATCCGCTTCTGCCCACCTTCGTGGGTCGGTGGGTGCTTGGTCCTGCTTCTGATTCCGATTCAACTGTCATTAACTGGAGTGTATTTTATGATAATCACCTTTTTGTTGGATTCTTTACGACTTTTTGTAGCATACAGGGCTGTAATACAACGATTCATCCCGTGGCAATTCTCGATGTAACGAACCCTTCCGAACCTATCCGGTTTGTGGAGAACAGTATGCGACTTTCAGGCAGAGAAGCCTATGGTGTGCAGGGGCAATACTTGTTCCAATTGGAGGAGAGTTACACACCCAGTCAATTGTATGTATATGAACTTGATGCCGGACCGGGGACAATTGCGTTGGCTCACACATATGCCCTGAACGATTTTAACCCGGAACGGATAACATTGAACGGCTCGATTTTATATCTGGCGAACGCAGATGCTACCAAAATTCTGGACATCAGCAACCCGATTGCGCCTTTTGAAATCGGAACGGTGCAGGAAGTGATTGCCGGATTTGCTTACGAAGATATCCTGTTCAGAATCCCCTGGTATTCACGGTATGGTTTTCAACCGTATGTTTCTAAATATTCCCCTTATCTCACCATTTTTGACCTTCAAAACCCGGTTGAGCCTTTGTCGGTTAGTACCGTCTATCATACATATGGAGAAGAGGTTATAAAGAACAGTGATTTTCTCTATGTGATAGATCAGAGTGAACATCCTTCCTACCCTTTCACACTCCACACGATTGATGGTAGGCTTGCGGAGATGCCCACGCTTATACGAACTGATCCTTTTCCAAATAGCGAAATCTTGCGTGAGGCAGAAGGATTTCAGGCTACGGTTGTGAAAAATGATTACCTGTATTTGCATCTCCTTGGTATCGGTGTCGAGGAGAATCTGATGATTTATCGTTTGCCTACAGATGATACGGACCTGGCGTTGGTTCGCACCCTGAATTTTCCCATTTATAGTGGCTTTAGCGTGTCGGGGAATTCGCTTTTAACGGCTGGGGAGAATGGTAAAGATGTTTACGACATCACCGACCCCACAAATCCCGTACTTGCATCCAGTCTGCCACTTCAACCTTTTGGGAGTACGGTTGTTGAAGGAGAACATGCCTACATTGGTCATACTTCTACGCCTACAGAGTCGGCTATATACGTGGTTAATGTGGCGGACCCCTATGCGCCTGTCATCGTAGGGAATCTTGATGCAATGGTTTATCTGGATGGGGCTGTTGCCATGGACGTAGAAAACGGTTTCTTATACTACCTCCAATCGGATGGGATCCATATCACTGATGTAGGGAATCCGGCTACACCGCAAGAGGTGGGGATGTTTCCTCCTGTTTTTAATGGGGATATCTATGTACACCAGGAACGCCTTTACCTGATAACCCGGCACGGGCTGGGTATAGATGTTGCTACCTATCAGGTAGAGGAACCAGAATCTCCACAATTGTGGAGTCGGAGAACGACTATATTAAATTGTATGAGCGATTTTCCCTTGACAGACAGCACCCAATTGTATGGATTGGAAGGATGTACAGGAGGGGTACGAACTTTCGGATTTGTGGATGGCATTACCCAATTTCTGCCGTTGTTATACAGAAGTCCCTCTTAAAACAACCCCAAATTTAGCAAGCCCCCGATCCTACTTTACAAGGATCGGGGGTTTGCCTTTTGGAGAGCATATGACATCTGTCATATGCCCCCTTGACATTCGGTGGTGTAGGGTATACAATATGTATTGTGAAATTTAGCACAATCTCTTTAGAGGATTCATAGTGACATGAGAGGGTACAGTCGGCTTGAGCCGACTTCCCATATCAGCGTGGGGTTTCAACCCCACGTTAATAACGAACAGCGAATCCTTAATG
Source organism: uncultured Ardenticatenales bacterium (assembly GCA_966690745.1). Lineage (GTDB taxonomy): Bacteria > Chloroflexota > Anaerolineae > Ardenticatenales > Ardenticatenaceae > CBKYSX01. The sequence goes on along the minus strand of CBKYSX010000304.1, from coordinate 2,794 downwards.
AAGGCGGAACCATGAACGGGAAACCCACTGTTGTTATTATTGGTGCCGGGTTTGGGGGTATGAAAGCGGCGACCTCGCTTAAAGATGCGCCCGTAGATGTTATCCTGATAGACCGGCACAATTACCATACCTTTCAACCTCTGCTCTACCATGTAGCAACGGCGGCACTCGACCCGGAAGAAATCGCGCACACGATACGCGGTATTTTCCATGACCAGCACAATTTCCATTTTCGCCTCGGCAACGTGGTCGGCGTGAATTGGGAACAACAGGAAGTACTGATGGAGGAAGGAGCCGCCATTCCTTTCAACTATCTGATTGTGGCGGCGGGTGTCACCACCAATTACTTTAACATTCCGGGGGTTGAAGCCCATTCCTTCCCGCTTAAAACTGTCCAGGACGCGCTAACCCTGCGAAGCCACGTCATGCGTCAATTTGAAATGGCGGATACCAACCCTGCCTTAATTGACAAGGGGATGCTCAATTTTGTCGTGGTCGGGGGTGGTCCGACAGGGGTAGAGATGGCGGGGTCGTTGTTAGAGCTGTTCGATATGGTACTCCGCAAAGATTTCCAACATTTGGAAGTCAGCCGCGCCCGCGTCATTCTGGTGGAAGCCACTGACAAAGTGTTGGCTCCGTTCCACCCTTCGCTCCGCGAAAACGCGCTGAAGACCTTAGAAAAGCGGGGCGTGGAAGTGATGCTAAATGAAGCTGTCGTGGAAGCCACCGCCGAACAGGTTGTGCTGAAAAGCGGCAAGGTGATTCCCACCCGCACATTGGTCTGGGCGGCAGGGGTAAAATCCAACAAATTGGCGGATTCATTGGGTCTGGAGCAGACGAAGGGCGGACGGATTGTGGTGAACGGCGATTTAAGCGTTCCCGGCAAACCCCATGTTTTTGTTGTGGGGGATATGGCGGCTGGCAAAGACGAAAAAGGGGAGTTGCTTCCGCAACTGGCGCAACCCGCTTTACAGGGCGCGGCACATGTGGTGAAAACCATCAAAAAGCGGGTGCAGGGCGATCAAAGCGAACAGCCCCCGTTCCGCTACGTCAATCTTGGCACGATGGCGACTATCGGGCGGAGCGCGGCGGTGACGGAATTTCCCTTCAAGTTCGGACCCCGCTTTACGGGTTTCATTGCGTGGTTGATGTGGCTCTTCCTCCACCTGATGTATCTGGTAGGCTTCCGCAACCGGCTGAACGTCTTTATCAACTGGGCGTGGAACTACTTCACCTATGACCGCAGTGCGCGGTTGATTTTTGAGGAGGGGCGGCAGAATAATGACCAGAACAAGATTGAAACCAGCCCTCAAAAAGAATTAGAAATGCATCAATAGAGCGGTGCGGGTTAATTCAACAAACGAGTAGGTTTCAAATACAATGCTAATAGTCGGAATTAGAGGCACGAGGAGTGCCTCTAATTCTTTGTTGGTGATATTTCCAACACAAACCAAAAGCAGTCGTTAAGGTACTGATAACGTTATAAACGTATCTACGAAATCGGCATCTTTTGTAACTACAACACGTCCTTCATAGTCGGCAAATTCGATAATTGATACATCTGTAGTGCGGTTGGCATCAGGTAAGTCTAAGGTATGAAGCGCACATGCCCTGCATCCAGAAAACGGTATTTCAAGCGGCGTGGCAATTGTGCATCAATTAAGAATTTCACACCCCAATGATCTCCATACGTTTCACCTGGCTAAGACGGGCGGCATACGCCAGAACCGCAAAGATGTCTTCTTCTTCTAAATCTTCGTAATCCGCCAATATCTCTTCATTCGTCATTCCTGCGCTCAGGAGTTCCAAAATGGTAGTCACTGGATATCGCAAGCCTCGAATGGTTGGTTGTCCGTGACAGATATCGGGATGAATCGTAATACGTTCAAGTAAAGTAGACATGGGCAGATGTTACTCCTCCTTTGCTTATGTTCTTGGTAATCATAGCACAAGTGAAAGTGATACTGTAGTATAATCTAACAAAGTTTGAAAACGTTTCGGAACCCTAAACCCATGCACCGCACCGCCCGACGACGCAGAGCCATGGACATGTGGCGCGAGATAAATTTTGCGGCTATGACTACTTCTATTTCTTCCCATCTTACCGAAGCCGAACAAGCCTTATTGGAATTTGCGTTGACCCTGCCCGAATCGTTTGAGGATTTTCCGTGGGGGGAGCGTAACATGAAGGTAGGCAAGAAGATTTTTGCCTCGCTGGGCATGGTAGAATATCCCAAAGGAAGCAAACCCCGCTTGCGAATCAGCGTGAAGTTGAGTGATTCCCATCCCGAAGCCATGGCACTGCCTTTTACTCAACCCTCCGGATACAATCTGGGCAAACATGGCTGGGTTTCAATGTGGTTTGGGGAAGGGGACGACCCCCCGGTTCCGTTACTGATGGAATGGATTGAGGAAAGTTATCGCCTGATTGCGCCGAAAAAATTGGTGGCGCACTTAGATGCCCGCTAACGTTGTCGGGCTTGTAGATAGTCCCAGACCCCATCTTCTGCCACAGGAATTACCGCCTGACACTCCGGGCATACTGCATCCGTTCGCTCTGCGCTTGTCTTGCCACAGACGGGGCATTGTAAGGTTGCCAGCCACGCAATCCGATCCCGCCGAATCGGGGTGCTTTCCCCTGCTTTCCGTGCAAAAATCAAATCGTAAATTTCTTGCCAGGGGCGGGTGTTAATCTCAACAAACCCGATGTCGGTGAGACGGGCTTCAAAGGCTTCGGGGGTGTCGGTATGCCCCGGCAACCATTTTACTTCGTCCCCGATGCGATTGCTGGTAA
>CBKYSX010000303.1:0-5557 GCA_966690745.1 uncultured Ardenticatenales bacterium | reverse complement strand
ATTGGGTCTGCAACCGACCTGCCGTGTCCACAATCACGACACTGGCTTCGCGGCGACCATAGGCGGCTTGTAAGGCATCATAAACCACCGCGCCGGGGTCAGACCCCGGGTTCTGGGCAATGACATCCACCCCCGCCCGTTGCCCCCAGATTTTGAGCTGGTCAATCGCCGCTGCCCGGAAGGTATCCGCCGCCGCCAGAATCACCTTTTCGCCCTTTTCTTTGTGGTAATTGGCGAGTTTGCCGATGCTGGTGGTTTTGCCAGAGCCGTTGACCCCCACCACCAGCACCACATTCAACATCCGCCGCCCCTCCAGATAGGGCTTTTCCGATTGTTTCAGGATTTCGACCATCCGCTCTTTTAAGACACTACGAATCTGGTCGGTGCGGCGCAATCCCTTCTCGTCCATCTGGTCTTGCAGGTAATTCACCAGACGAATCGTGGTTTCTTTACCCACGTCCGCCTGAATTAATAACATTTCAAGGTCTTCCCAAAATTCGTCGGTAATATCGCTCGGTCCGAACAAATCCCCGATTTGCCCGAAAACGCTATCCCGCGTTTTGCGGAGACTGTCCGCAATCGTTTTGGCTCGTCCGAAAATCACAACTTGCCTCCTTTTGATGATAACGGCACATTATACAACAGAATGCGGAAAGCAGGACGCAGGAACACAAAGAACACAGAGCGACACAAAGGGCACAAAGAACGACAGACATTTTTATGTTTCCTTTTGCCGTTCTTTGTGCCCTTTGTGAATCTTCGTGTCCTTTGTGGTTTCTGTAAGTCGTTGCCGTTCCTGCGTCCTGAAAGAGGTATAGGATGAATATCAAAATACGCGCCCAGGAACCCACCGATGCCGACGATATGTTGAAGGTGATTCACAGCGAGCGGGCATATAGCGGCACATTGCAATTGCCCTTTTTTTCGTTGGATGCCATGCGAAAGCGGCTCTCAACCCCACGCGAGGGGATGTATTTGCTGGTGGCAGAGGTAGAAGGGGAGGTTGTCGGTTCGATTGGCTTGCATGTGCAAGAGAATATGCGCCGCCGCCATGTCGCCGATATTGGCATGATGGTGCGGGACGATATGCAGGGGAAAGGGGTGGGGTCGGCATTGATGGCGGCAATTATTGAATTGGGGGAACAATGGCTCAATGTCAGCCGCATTGAACTGACGGTATACACTGACAACGCCCCTGCGATTGCGCTCTATAAAAAATTTGGCTTTGAGATAGAGGGAACGCACCGCAAATACGCCTTCCGCAACGGAGACTATGTGGATGCGTATGCGATGGCGCGGATAAGTGAAGAGTAGGGGCGAAGCATCCGCCCGAATTGGTTACACGACGAATATTTGGTATGGAACTGAATTGTTTAACGGGCGCGTGTGGACGAATACGGATGCTTCGCCCTGTCGTGGGGCGGGTTCCATTGCGGTAGGGCGAAGCATTCCCACCCGAAGACGCTCACCCATCAACGAAATAGTTGCCACTCCCACCCACATCACGTAACACCATACGGGGAATGCTTCGCCCCTACTGTCGATCCTGCGTCCTAAAAAAGTGTTGTGTTCTCTGGTCAGGGTACGTCCGCCACTCAACAAAAACGGCAGGTGTCAACATCGTTGTTGAGCCTGCCGTTTTGGGCGGTATCCGGTTGTGAACGGGCATTCGGGTCTCCTTTAGCAATTGTAGCAATCATTGAGCATGTCGGTGGCAAAGGTGTCGTCGTCGCGGCTGTCGGTGGTGTCGTTTTCGGCTTCCATGGTGCGCCTGCCTTTCCCGTAGGACGGGATGGGTTCTGCTACCCCACTGCGGTTTTGTAGCAGAAAGATAAAAAAAGAGCCTCCTGTGGTAGCAGGAGGCTCGTGAGTGGGCGAGTATTCGGGCGATTCCTATGCGGTCACGCGCCTCCCAAAGTCAAATGGCTCCTTGCCTACGAGGCTAAGGAGCGTGCTAATGACGATAATAAGGAGTGCGGATGAACGATTCATAGGTAGAGTGCGACCCAAAACAGAATGTTTCTGATCGTGTGAGTAAAGATACTGGAATTCTCAACGAAAATCAAGGGGGAACCATGAGCCAACTGACCCATTTAGATGCAGAGGGCAACGCCCGCATGGTGGATGTGGGCGATAAAGAGGTGACGGCGCGGGAAGCGGTAGCGCGGGGGCAAATACGGATGGCGGCGGAAACCCTGCGCCTGATTCGGGAAGGCAATCTGAAAAAAGGGGATGTGCTGACCGTCGCGCAAATTGCCGGGATTCAGGCGGCAAAACGCACCCATGAACTGATTCCGATGTGCCATCCGTTACTGCTCAATCATGTGTCCTTGACCTTTACGCTGAATGATGCCCTGCCGGGGGTGGAAATTGAGGGGCGTGTGAAGGTCAGTGGCAAAACGGGTGTAGAGATGGAGGCATTGACGGCGGTCTCAGTCGCGGCACTCACGATTTACGATATGGCGAAGGCGGTGGATCGCGAGATGGTGATTGAACATATCCATCTGGCAGAGAAGCGTGGGGGCAAAAGCGGGGAGTATATTGCGCCCTCTACGTAGGGTACCCTATTTAGATAAAGGAGAAACAGATGCCGCAAGAAGACCGTTACCATGAATTGGTTCGCCGCGCTCTTGCAAAGCAAGGATGGGTGACAATCGCAGAACAAAAAAGAATTGATGCCGAAGGATTCTACTTTTTTGTAGACCTTGTTGTCCGTAATGACGAAACAATAGCGGTAGAGGTAAAGTCGTTTATAAGTGGGTCCAACATTAACGATTTTAAGGAGGCGTTGGGGCAATATCTGCTCTATCGCGCCGCCTTTGAGGATTTGGCAATAAGACAACAATTATTTCTTGCAATTCCCCATGCAATTTATGTATCATTTTTCCAGATACCTGTCATTCGACGATTGGTAGTCGAAAATAGAGTGCATTGCATTACGTTCGATGTCATGCAAGAGGAGCTTGTGGAATGGAACATTCACTAAAGTCATACCTCCCTGTTGTGGAAGCCATTGTGCGGGAATGGGGGGCGAGCGAATCCTTACTAGAGAATGTCGAAACCGAAATTATTTGTGACCACGAACAGGGAATCTACCTCTTGCTCAGTACGGGGTGGCATGGATATAAACGTATTCATAGCCTTGCGTTCCATGCGCGTGTACGCGATAACAAACTGTGGATTGAATGGGATGGTACCGATCCTAGTATGACCGAGGAGATGTTTCATCGTGGTGTGCCGCGTGAATGTGTGGTTTTTGGTTGGCAACATCCATCCCTGAGGGCTGATCTGGCATTGACTTCTCCCTGATATAGAAAGAACTCCAGCAAAAATCATTTGTACCCGTACCACTTCATGGGTTTGCCTCGATAGGGTTCTCTTTTAGAATATGCACCCATGAACAAACATCAAACATTTACTCGACGGATGCGCGGCATCGCCCGCGCCGCTTTAATTGTTGTTCTTCTCTTTCCTTCTGTGGTACAGGCGCAAACACCGCTTCCCCAACAGCCGCCCGTTCAGGATGGGCGATTCGGGGTGGTGGAAGCCTATGTCAACGCCGATGCCGCCACCGCCGCCGGGGTGGGGTGGACGCGGGTGTTGTTCTGGTGGCATCAAGTACAACCGCAGGGCATTAACGATTGGAATCCCTTTTACTTTGAAGATGGAGTATTAAATACCGAATTGGACCGGGGGCGGGAGATGGTTGGGCTGATTGCCGGAACCGCACCCTGGGCGAGTGATACGGGCAGTGTCCGCGCTGTACCGAACGGTTTATACCTGCCTTACGACCACCCCGATAACCTCTGGGGGCAATTTGTTTACCGCATTGTGCAACGCTACAAAGGGCAAATTGACCGTTGGATTATCTGGAACGAGCCGGATGTCTGGGATGATGCCCACCCCGGCAAAACATGGGATGGCACGGTCGAAGATTATGTCCAACTGCTGAAAATTGCCCACCAGGCGGCAAAAGCCGCCAACGGCAACGCCAAAATTCACCTGACTGCGACGACTTACTGGTGGGATGTGGAACATGGGCGCGAGCTCTATTTCGGAACTCTGCTGGATGCGATCAAAGCCGACCCCGACGCAGCGGCAAACAATTATTTTTTTGATGTTGCCTCGCTACACCTCTATTTTAAGCCCGAACAAGTCTATGATGTGACGGTACTGTACCGCCAAATGCTGAACGAACGGGGTATGGGCAACAAACCCCTATGGATTAACGAAACCAACGCCCCCCCCAGCGAAGACCCACAACACCCCGCACCGGGGTTACGGTTCCCTGTAACGCTGGAAGAACAGAGTTATTTCATGGTGCAGGCGTGGGCGATGGGCTTGTCGGCGGGGGCGGAACGCATATCGCTCTATAAGTTGCGAGACGAACAGAGTCTTGAAATCGGCGTAGAGCCATACGGGATGGTGCGGAAAGACAATTCACTCCGCCCCGCCTTCTGGACCTATCGCGCTCTTGTTACCTATCTGGGGGAGTATCAAACAGCGACCCTGACGCGACAGGGCAATTTGCGGCGGGTGGTGGTTCAACGTGGCAGTCGCGGCACGACGACAGTGGTCTGGAATATGGGGTTGAGCGCGGAAATCATACGTGTTCCGGCAACCGCCGCCACCGCCCTACTGGTAGACCCACTGGGACCGCTGGAAACCATTACCGCCACCAACGGGCAATACACGCTAACGTTAGACCCCGGCAGGGGTGGGGAGATTGGCGGCAAACCCTATATGATTGTCGAGGGTAGTGGCGCAGAGATTCGTATCCCCCGCCCCGATGGCACCACCACACCCCCTTCTGCACCCGCCCCGACCCCGACGGCGGGAACCACCACTCCGCCCCCCACCTCCGGCGGGCAGGGAACGGTTCTGCCCTCCACCCCGGTTCCGCCGCCGCCATCGCCCAACGCGGCGGAATGGACGATTCCGGGCGGACGCTTCTACACCCAAACGGCGGATGGGCGTGGTGGCTTTAGCGTGGTGGATGACAATCGCGCCCGGTTCTGGACGGAATTTCAACGGTTGGGCGGTTTGCAAACGGTGGGCTATCCGATTTCGCAACGCTATCTGCACGACGGCTTTGTAACGCAGGCGTTCCAGAAATTGGTTCTGCAATGGCGGCCCGAAGTCGGGCAGGCGTACCCTGTGAATGTTTTTGATGAACTCTCCCGCAATGGTTTTGATGAAACGCTGTTGCGAACGCGCCAAACCCCCAATACCCTGAACAGTAGCACCTTCGACCCGCCGGGCGCGGCATGGGCGCAAATTGTGGCGGGGCGACACGCATTGCTGAATGACAACCCGTCTATTCGTACCCGGTATTTCAGTGCGGGCGACCCGATTACCGTTTTTGGTCTGCCGACCTCCCGCGTGGAAGATATGGGCAATCATTACGCCCTCCGTACCCAACGCGCCGTTTTCCAACAATGGAAAGAAACCGTTCCGTGGGCGCGGGCGGGGGAAGTCACCATCGCCAACGGCGGGGCGATTGCTCAAGAATTGGGCTGGCTTCCCACCGCCGCCCTTGTGCCGGAGGCGGTGCGGT
>CBKYSX010000302.1:0-5559 GCA_966690745.1 uncultured Ardenticatenales bacterium | reverse complement strand
GAGGTTCAATCCCCGAGCCGAACGTTGCAACATCTGGTCAAAACTCTGTTGCGCCTGAATGAACAATTTGGATTCGGCTCGCCCTGCCAACACGGTTCGCATCGCATTGATGTCGGCGTTATTGGCAACCACCAATTGGTCAATCTCATTTAAGGTCAGGGTACGTCCCATCAGCGTTACTGCCAACCGTTGCGCTTCCAGGGTCTCTGTGTTGTGAATATAGGGCCATGGGCGTACATCGCCGTTACGAATCGCCTCACGCCCTTCACGCATGTAGTGGAGCTCCACTTGCTCAATCAGTTGCGCCCCGGCAAGCATCGGGTCTACCTTACCCAACCGTACATCGTCTAACAGGGTTTGGTTTGCCGCTAAGAACCCCGCCAATTCCGCATCCGATAACTGAATGCCGAAATCCTCATCAAACATCTCGCGGAATTTCGTGCTATAGCGTTGTTCCAAAGCAACAGTTGGAGTGAGAGAGGCAGAAGTGACTGGTGCTGTGGTAGCGACTTGCTGGAAGGCTCCGGCGACCTCATTCGAGGTTTCCATTGCCTGAGCCACATACGCCCCGGTGGTGCTGTGGTTCTCCGCCGATTGCACGAAATCACTGCTCTCGCTTAAAGGGCGACCACTGTTGTAAATTGCAATCGCATCGGCAAGGCGTTGTTCGTATTGGGCAGGGTCTTGTTCGGCAAGTTGGCTTGTTACACCATATTGGCTTAAATGCCGCGCCACTCCGGCAATCGCGTTTTCAAAAACGGTGGGGTCTGCATTGGTATTGGCAAGCGCAGAGGCGGGCATAATCCCTTGTTGCACCATGCGCCATGTTTCCCGCGCCGCCCAATCAAATCCGATCCCGCCATCCCGTTCGATGTCTGCCATGCTGGAAGCGAAACTGGCTCCGTTAGAACCCTTCCATCCGTTCCATGTTTGCGGGATAATTTGAGCAACACCCACCGCCCCCGCACTGCTGACCCGATCTTCATACAGGCGGAATCCGGCATTGTTTTGTTCTTGCTTTAGAATCCCCAGCACATCTTGCGGCCGCACATTAAAGAAGGAGGCTACTTCGTCTACTGTTGCGACGACATAATTCCGCGCATCCGTAGGCATGGCATCCAATGACGGAAACAGTTGTGTGTAATAGCGCGATACAATTTCGTTGCTAATCGAAGTAAGTTTCGGCACTACACCCATCGCTGTGCGATTTTTGGTGGTTCCTGTATTCCACAGACTAATACTGAACGGCGCGGTGCGATTGTCAGTTGTCGTCGCAGGGCGGCGAATCTGGAGGGTCTGCCCTCTATTTATTGCATCAGTATTCAGAATGTTATCCGCTTGAATTTGAGTAACCGTTGTGCCATAGCGATTCGCAATAGCTTCTAAGGTATCACCACCCTGCACCCGATATACAATAAATGCCTCGTCAGGTTGCAAGGTTGCCATCGGCGCGGTATTGGCATTTACATCGCTAAAAGCGGCAGTCACCAACGATACCAACCCTGTGCCAATCGGATTCGCCCCCGGAAGAACGGTCATCGGTGCAGTTAGATTGCTGTTCGCCTCATTATAAGGGAACAACATGGGCTTCACCGTGCCATGTCGTACATCCACCACCAGACTATGCGTAAATTCCGTTGCCGACGACAAATTAAAGAGTGAGAGCACATCGGCTTCACTGTAGTAATTGTGACTTTGCAAATAAGCGATAAACGCACCTAATTCATTGGCGTTTTCGATGACTAAGGTATGTTTACCGGAAGTAGGGGAGAGGGTTGCAAAGAAATCGGTAATCTTTTGCGCCTCGGCTGTCACTACGGGCGCGGGGGCGGCAACCGTTGCTGTTTGGCTTTGGCTTCCTGTCAGCGTTGCCGCAATATCTTGAAGCATCTGCGCCGAACGCGCCGTAAAATTGCCTGTATTCAGTGTCGTAAAGCGTGCGGTATCATTGCTGTCTGCCGTACCACGAATGGGTTCAGGGACTGTCGCCGCCGTCGCGGGAGCCGTTTGTGGGCGTAGGAAGGCAAATAGTCCACCGCCCGCCGCCGCCAACCCCATCAAGAAGATAGCAAGTTTTGGCGCACGGCGAATAACGTGTTTTGCCAACCCGGAAAAGCGGCTACTGCGTTGTTGGGGGGTCAACGCCGACAAATTCAGCGTTTCGTATGCCTGTGATCGTTCCCCAAGAATGTGAATAATCCGATTTTCTGCTGCTTCTATCGTCTGCATATAGGCGATAGGTTTCACCACGCGATAACGGGCTTCGGCAAGATCGGCAATTTCACGTATCTCTTGAGTGATAAAGTTGAGATAGTCCCGTACCGCATTTTTCTGTGCTACCAGCAATCCTCTCGTCTGGTGGATAATTTCATCCGCCGTATCGAGGTTGCGACTATACATTGCGGTCCATTTCGACGCTTCCATCAGGTTGCCGAAAAGGTTCGCACGTTGGTAACGGGCGTTATAAGAAATCAGCAGGTATTGAAGCAATGCTTGACGCGCTTCTGTGGCGTATTGCAATTCTTCAACATGGGTTCGCATATCGGAAATATAATCCCGATTCGGACCAATGCTGTTAATAATGTCGAAAAGGGGCGGCGCAAAAGCTTCCGTAAATTGGTAGAGATCGGATGCTTCGGATTCACTTAATAATTGATGCGTTTCACCAATATATTCATCCAATTCATACCCGAGAATACGTGCAATGTTGCGAACCGCCAGCACCGCCCGCTTTTCCTGTTGCAAATAAGCGTAGACCGTTGAGAGCGTAAAATGTTCTTGCTCTACAAATGCCACCAACGCTTGAACTTGCGCCAGCTTTTCTTGAATTTTTAATTCATACGGTAGGGACTCACGCTCTACACGTGGACTACGTATGGTTTGGGCGGAAACTGATGCTTGTGCTGTCACGGCTATAAACCCTTCGGAAGGTGATAAGAGCGTTACCAACGACTCGTCTGCCTGTCCGTCTTTCTGCTTGCTAACTTTCAACCGACTATCGGTACTTTTCCGGCGACATCCTAAACGCAAAAGGAGTTGCCCGATGTCCTGTGCAACTCTTGATTCCGACTATATATTTTTGGATCGGCGATACATCCCCGTAGGTGGTTCGCCCATAACGCCCCCGATTAATGAAAAAAATTGACTAAAGTCGGGATAAGTTACGCTTGCGACTTCCCTTATAAGTTTACAATAAAAAGGATGTGATTATTTTGTATTGTATACACAATATAATTGAAATGTCAATCAGAACAAGATTTCTTATTATACTCAACTTACCATAAATAATCAAGATTTTAGGTCGCCCCGTCAATGAAGCGTGAGTACTAGTTGACAAGAAACGTCTCAACATTTAATACGTAATTACGGCTAAAAAGGATTCAAATTTTCCGATTTTTGCCATACCGATAGTTGCAAATGAGGTGACGTGTTTTTTGTGGAAAAGCAACAACGGGGAAATGGCAAGGTTCTATAAACAAGAATGTCTTATTCTATCGAATTCCTGTAGAAAGTAAAGTAATATACTTAAGAATTTACAGATTCCTGATCTGACACAGTGAAACCCAACATTACCTTTTACTACGATTTTGAGGCAATAAAGAAGATGACGAACCTATAATTTCGATTATAGTTTAACGATACCTATTTATAAAGAGCCAAACAAGGCAACCCCTTGATTGAAGCAGAGCGAGCAAAGGATTTCCGATGTTGTATACCCTGCATGATGGTTTTGCGAACACCGCATTGTTGTTCACGCTGGCATTAACCCTATGGGCATTTTTTCGTTATGTGCGCGGACAAGGCGTAAGCGGCGATTTTCTGGGCGCGGCGGCGGTGGGGGAGATTCTGTTACTGGTGCAAGCCGGGATCGGTGTTTTTCTCTTTGCCGGGGGCGCACGTACGGGGGATGATACGATGCACATCCTCTATGGTATTTGCAATATCATTTCGATTCCTGCCCTTTATCTTTTTGTGCAGGGGCGCGATGGGCGCAACGAAATGCTTTTGTGGGCAGTGACAATGATGTTTGTCTTTGGCTTGGTCGTGCGGGCGCGGATTACGGGTGCATAAAAAAAGCGCGAGGCTATAATCTCGCGCTTTTTATGTTTACATAAAAGTTTACGGGTTGCTTTCCCGTTGAATCGGATGGTCTTTCGGAGGTTGATACCGTCCGCGCATGTCATTCCAGCGTACCGTCAACACATCTTTAAACAACAAATAGGAGTCCCGCACATTATTAACCTTGGTTTCTTTCCCGTAAAACCATGTCACAGGGACTTCTTTTAACTTGTACCCTAATTTGTTTGCCAGAAAGAGCAATTCAACATCAAACCCTGTGACCATCGGAACTGTAATTGGACCCTGACTGCCATCGTGAATTAATAAACGGGGAAACAAATCCTGCGCGGCTTTATAGGTCATCGCTTTGAAGCCACATTGGGTATCTTGAATCCCGCGCACCGCCAACAACTGTACGAGAGTATTGAAAACTCGCCCCATAATGTGCCGAATTTGCGGTTCGCCCACGCGCTGGTTCGCGCCACCACCTTCGCGGGAGCCAAAGACTACATCGAACCCTTGTTCAAAGAAGGGGAGCAGTGTGTTAATGTCCTCAATCGGTACGGAGAGGTCGGCGTCGGTAAATAATACGATTTCACCCTTTGCCTCTAACATTCCGGTACGCACCGTATAGCCTTTGCCGTAGTGGGGGTTTTCAATAACCCGCACACGGGGATCTCCCGCCGCCACTTCCTGGCATCGGATAACAGTATCATCGGTGGAGCCATCGTCCACAACCAATACTTCGTAGCTATAAGGTTGAGCGCGAAGGAACTCTAAAATTTTGCGAAGGTTATCGGGGAGGCGGCGGGCTTCGTTGTAAGCGGGGACAACCACCGACAGAAACGGTCTCTGCATTTCCATAAAAATAGCGAGCGGTGGTCATTTCCGCCGTTCGCGGGTCCCTCGTGAAACAGCTCGGAAGACAAAATAAAGACGCGACGCTCAACTATAGTCAATTCGTCGCTCTGGTCAAAAGCAAGTTGGAATTGAGCCGGTTTGCAAATTCAATCGCTGGCAAAAACTGTAAAATACAGGGACGATTTTACCCCCGCTACTTCCCATACCCTGATGAAACCAACTTTCAATCGCCGCACTTTCTTACAACTGCTTCTCGGTGCAACCGCTCTAGCCGTCTTACCCGCCTGTACCAGCCCGCAAGGGATGGCAACGCTTACAATTATTCCGCGTAGCGAATGGGGAGCGGTTGCACCTGCCATTGAGGATTCGGTTGAAGGGATTTACGACCCTGTAACGAACCCCGGTGGCTACTATACCTATGAAACACCCCTCGCCGACATCCTGACAACGATTGTCGTCCATCACTCGGCATTACCGCTCTCCGATGGTGTGTTGGAAATTCAAGAAAAACATATGAAGGATAAGCGGTATGCCGATATTGGCTATCACTATGTTATAGATGTAGCGGGGGTGATGTACGAAGGTCGCCCCTTGAATGTGCGTGGTGCTCACACAGGTGGACATAATACCGGGACGGTC
>CBKYSX010000301.1:0-5570 GCA_966690745.1 uncultured Ardenticatenales bacterium | reverse complement strand
AATATCAATAGCATTCACACGATGGTATAGCACCCGTTGCGGGAAGGGAATTTCAATCCCCGCCTCGTTGAGCGCGTTATAGACCGCCACATTGATACGGTCTACCATTTTAGGACGGTCGCCAAAGGCATTAATCCAACAGCGCATTTCAAGGTCAAGGGCAGATTCGCCAAAGCCGCGCATCACGACATCCGGTTTGCGGTCACGGTAGACCCCTTCGACATTTTGCATCGCTTCAATCATCACCCGTTTCACTTTCGCAATGTCGGAGCCATAGGCAACGCCGATGGGCAAATCCACGCGCAGTTTGGGGTCGGGGAAGGCATGGTTAATTACCAGACGATTGGTAATAATCGAATTGGGAACAATGACAACGCGATGATCCATTGTTAAAATACGGGTGGTGCGTAGCCCGATGTCCATTACATCCCCGATAACCCCTTCATCAATCAATTCAATCCGGTCGCCAATCCGATACCGTTGATCCAACAAGACAAAAAAGCCTGCAATCAAATCTCCCAGCACGGCTTGCGCCGCCAACGCCACCGCCAGCGACCCCACGCCCAACGTCGCCACCAAGCCGGTGACCTCGATGGCAAAGTACTGCATAATCATCACAAAGGCGATGCCAAAGAGGACGATGGCTAACAGCCGCCGTACAAAGGGGATGAGCATTTCATCCAGCGTGGTTTCAGTGGCTTTCGATTTTTCGTGCAGATACCAATCCAATAAATCCCGAATGACGCGATAGATGATTAAGGCTACTGTCAAGGTGTAGCCGATAAATAGTGATCCGTTGGTAAATTGTGACCACTCCGGGGTCAGCGTCATTTGCGCCAGACCAACGGTGAAACCCAGCAGGACGATTATGATAAAAACCGGTGCCTTGAGCGAGCGCACAATCATATCGTCCAGCTTGGTGTTGGTGTTGCGGGTGAGGCGGCTAACGATGGTGCTAAGGAAATAGAGTGCCAACCGTGCCCCAATCGCAAACAGCACCACAATCCCCGCCGCAATGAGCAGTTCTTGTAGAAATTCGGTACTCGGAAGCATGTTGGAAATGTCGGGCATAGCTGGATGACTCGCTTTCCTAAATTAATAAAGAGCGGAGAGATGAGAGCAATGGCATACAAGCCTCTCCGCTCTCATCTATCTACTCTGCTGTTACCGTCGTTCCTGGTAATTCGGAGCTTCTTTGGTAATAAAGACCCCGTGCGGATGGCTTTCGATGAGTCCGGCATTGGTGATACGGCGGAAACGTGCTTTTTCCCACAGTTCGGGCAGGTTGTTCGCGCCGATGTAGCCCATCCCGGAACGGATTCCCCCTGCCACCTGGAAGATGTAATCTTTCAGAAGACCTTTATAAGGGACCCGTGCTTCAATACCTTCAGGGACGAGTTTGCCTGCGCTGGCTTGCCCACTGGTGGCTTCGCGCCCCTGCGCGTAACGGTCCCGCCCCGGTCCGTTCATCGCGCCCAGCGACCCCATGCCGCGATAATCCTTGAACCGTTCCCCTTTGTAAATCATTACCTCGCCGGGAGCTTCTTCCAGCCCTGCCAATAGCGATCCTAACATCACTGCATGAGCACCACAGGCGAGGGCTTTTACGGCATCGCCGCTATACTTAATCCCCCCATCGGAAATCACGGGTACACCAAACGGCTTGAGCGCCTGTACACATTCATATACCGCCGAAATCTGCGGAACCCCGACCCCGGCAATGATGCGCGTGGTACAAATTGAGCCGCTCCCGATGCCCACCTTGATGGCATTGGCTCCGGCTTCGGCGAGTGCAACTGCTCCGTCAGGTGTGGCAACGTTCCCGGCAAAAATTACCTGTTGCGGATAGAGACGGCGCAGGTTCCGCACGGCATCCAGCACGTTTTTACTATGTCCATGTGCCGTATCCACGACCAACACATCTACCTGTGCTTTTACAAGCGCGGCGGCACGATCCAGATAATCGGCTCCCGCGCCCACTGCCGCCGCGACCAGCAAGCGGCTGTGGCGTTTGTCCAGGGCGGCATTGGGATAATCCCGTTTCTTCTGAATATCCTTAACGGTAATCAACCCCTTTAAGTATCCCTTGTCATCCACCAATGGCAATTTTTCGATGCGATGGGTTTGCAGAATCCGTTTGGCTTCTTCCAAAGTTGTACCGAGCGGAGCCGTGACCAATTTTTTCGAGGTCATGTATTCCGAAATGGGGTAGTCGTGGTGTTCGGCGAACCGGATGTCGCGGTTGGTAAGGATTCCAACCAATTTGCCGCCATTTTCCGTAATCGGAACCCCGGAAATGCGGAAGGTGGACATCAATTGTTCGGCTTCGCGGAGGGAGTGGGTGGGGGAGAGGGTAATGGGGTCTACAATCATGCCGCTTTCGGAACGTTTGACTTTATCCACTTCGGCGGCTTGGTCAGTGATGGTCATGTTGCGATGGATGACCCCCATCCCTCCTTCCCGCGCCAGTGCGATGGCAAGGCGTGCCTCGCTTACCGTATCCATTGCCGCCGACAGGATGGGGATGTTTAATCGTATTCCCGGTGCCAGTTCCGTACTCACATCAATTTCCGAGGGCAATACCTCGCTATAACCGGGGAGGAGCAGAACGTCATCAAACGTTAACGCCTCCCGCTCAAAAGGATTTCCGTTCATGGGTGGCTTGCCTTTCCTACGCTATCAAATCTCATTTTGTACACGACCTCCGTTCCCGCATCAGGAAGGTTGGTCTGTTTCGTGTTAAACGGGCGATTATACACCTATTCCCATAAAGAAAATAGTTCATAGAGAATGCTTGCCTTCCGTTCGCCCTACCTTATAATTTCCTCCAGCCTTCGGTCCGACTTCAATGCTTGTTATGTAGAAAGTGACGATAGCCATGACAGAACTGGTTTTAGGTATCGGGTTAATTGCGCTGATTTTAACCCTCTCCGCCCTCGCCTCCGGTATTATTGACCGCGCCCCCATCTCTTTTCCCATCATCTTCTTAGGACTGGGCTTCTTGCTCGGACCACAAGGTCTGGGGTACATCGAAGTAGACAGCCACAGCCCCATATTAGAGGTGGTGGCAACCGTGAGCCTCTGCCTTGTTCTCTTTTTAGATGCGGTCAAAATTCAGATAGATGAATTGCGCCGCGAATGGTACGTGCCGGTGCTTACTCTGGGTCCGGGGACCTTACTGGTCATCGGGGGCATTGCCCTTGTTGCCTATTTCCTCGTCCAAACGAATCCGCTTGAATCCCTGCTTTTAGGGGCGATTCTTGCCAGTACCGATCCGGTGGTACTGCGCGATGTGTTACGGGATGAACGGATTCCCCGCCCGGTACGCCGTGCCCTCGGCATTGAAGCGGGGATGAATGACATTGTGGTTCTGCCGATTGTGCTAATTCTGATTGCCCTGCTCAATGGCAGAATTGAAGGAATGGGCGATGCGGTGGGCTTTTTTGTGCGGGTTTTGCTTATCAGCCCGCTGGTTGGGTTAGGGGTCGGCTACATCGGGGCGCGGTTGATGGGCGAAGCCGACCGCCGTTTCGGGGTCCGCACCGAATATCAGGCATTGTTCGGAATCGGGTTGGTGCTGGCGGCATTTTTTGCCGGAACCGCGGTGAATGGCGATGGTTTCCTTTCCGCCTTTTTCGCAGGGTTGGCGGTAACACTCTTCAATGTATCACTCTGCGAATGTTTTATGGATTACGGCGAAGTCACCAGCGAGATGATGATGTTGCTGGCGTTCGTGTTGTTCGGGGCGGTGCTATCTACAGTGCTTCCTGCCTATCCGCTTCTCCCGGCGTTGGTGCTTGGCATTATCGCCCTCGGTCTGATTCGTCCGCTTGGATTGTTTACGGTGCTTCAACGTGCCCGCATGAGTAACACTGCGCGCATTTTTATCGGCTGGTTTGGTCCGCGGGGCTTAAATTCGCTGTTACTGGCATTGTTGGTGGTCCAAGCCAATGCCCCGGATAGCGAACGGGCGGAATATTTGCTGGCGGTGACGGGGGTTGTGGTCGTGCTATCGGTGCTGGTACATGGGGTGTCGGCAACGCCCTTTTCGGCATGGTACGGGAACAAAGTTGCCCACGCCGCCATTACACCTCCTGAAGAACGGGAAAATGATTTTCAAGGGTTGTTCAACCCTGAACCGGAAGATACGATTCGGGTTAGCATCGCTGAACTTGCCCGATTGTTAGAAAGTGATACTCCGCCGTTGGTGCTGGATGTGCGGGCGCGGGGCGCGTATGAACGGGATGAGGGGCAGATTCCCCGGAGTGTGCGGGTTCTGCCGGATGAAATCGGGGAGTGGGCACAAACCGCCGACAAATCAAGGTCCATCATTGCCTACTGTACTTGACCGGACGAAGCGGCAAGTGCCCGTGTGGCACGATACTTAAATGACCATGGATTTTCTGCCCGCGCCTTACAAGGCGGCTACCGCGCATGGGAAGCGGCATACCCGATTGAACCCAAACAGGCTATGGAAGGAGCCACTGCCTCTTAAAGAATTGTGTAAAGATTGACATATTCAACCGCAGAACTCTTCATGCTTCTGTCATGGAACTATGAGAGGATAGAGCCGATTGACGTTTCGGGAGCATGGTTTTGTTCCCTCATCGGAACCCCTGTGAGTTGGTATGACAGATTCAATCCTCTTTCTCAATCCCCCCAGTCCCAACGGGATTTGTGCTGATCGTGAAGCTCTTTATGGCATGGGTGTGCGCCGTCCGGCGTATGCCCGTGCCCAGCCCCCCCATACATTGGCGTGGAGTGCCGCCCAATTACGGGAAAGTGAATGGGAGGTGCATGGGTTGGATGCCGTTGCGCTTGGTTTGGATGAAAATGCAACTATCCGCGACATTCAACTGTTCAACCCCGCACTGATTGTTGCTCTGACCAGTTATGTCACCGCCGCCGGGGATGCCGCGTTTCTAAAGATGGTGCGGGAACGATTGCCCCACGCGAAAATATTATTGGTGAGCCATGCCGCCGCCTTCCTGCCGGTTCTCACGGCGCAGGCGGCGGATATGCTTTTAATCGGGGAGCCGGAAGGGGCGATTCATGCCGCCTGCGCCGCGTTGTTGGACGATGACGGAGTGCGCGGGGTGGTATCGGCACGGTCGCTTGAAGTTGCCGCTTATGATGCCCGTAACACGCTGATTGACATTAGCTACCTTGCGCCGCCGTTGTGGGATATTTTTGATGTGCAACGGTATGAAACCCTGCCGGTTCTGTCGGCGCGGGGGTGTAATTACGGATGTCGCTATTGCCCCGCCCCGAAAACGCAGGGCGGGTTACGGGTACGTCTGGCGGAGCGGGTCGCCGCCGAACTACAGTTGTTGGTGACGCGCCATAGGATTCGCAATTTTTATTTCATTGACCCTTTGTTCGGCGCAGACCGCACCCATATTACCGCCCTGTTGCGGGCGATTGAACGGCGGGATTTGGGCAAAGAAATTATCTGGCAATGCGAAACCCGCCCCGAAACCTTAGATGTACCGTTGATTCGACGAATGCGGCGGGCGGGCTGTCGGGTGATTCATCTGGGGGTGGAATCCGTGTCACCCATGACTTTAGAA
>CBKYSX010000300.1:0-5580 GCA_966690745.1 uncultured Ardenticatenales bacterium | reverse complement strand
AGCGTAGCGAAGCCCGAAAGCGGAAAGCAGAAACCAGAGAACAAGAAATTATGGTGGCTGGGGGTGGGAGTCATCGGAGCGTTAGGTGTGATTGGGTTGGGGATTTTCGGCGATTTTCCTGATTTGGGGGTGTTGCCCTGGTGGGCAGGGGTAGGGGTACTTGTTGCGATAGTGATGGGGGGATGGTGGTTTGTTGAACATCGCACTGCGTCCCGCGTCTTGCGTCCTCTGTTTCCGTTCATTGTTGGCGGATTTCTCCTACTGGAATTGTGGCTCGGCTCGTGGGGGTTGGGGTATCAGGGGGCAACGGCGGCAGAAGCCTATACCGGAATGCGAACCACGATTGCCCATTTGTTGACACAGCAAGGGGAAGCGGGAGCGGGGCGAGTCTTATCCCAAAGCGGCTTAACGTGGGACCCCGGCGATTTAACACGATTGCAAGGACGGCATACAGGACAATTAAGCGAGGAAGCCATCTATGATTTGGTCGTGGCGACGAAGCTAAAAGAGGTACTTGCGCCCAACCAACCGATGCGCTGGGGAATTGCGACTGCGGACGGCTACGGTGGCGGGTTGTTGCCTTCGGCGCGATGGGTGGAATTTCAAACGGTACTCCCGCTTGCTAAAGTCGTGCCTGATGGACGATTGCGGGAGCAACTGACAGCGTTGCCCCATCCTGCGTTGTTGGATGTGATGGGCGTGGAATGGTTGGTAGCGGATAAAGTGATGGATTGGTGGAGTGAGGGTATCTATCACGATTTAGGCGCGGCACGTCCTGTACAGGCAGGCGAGCAAATACGATGGACACCTCCGGCAGGGCAGAGCTTTATGCAGATGGATACTCTCTCTTTTGTGGTGCGTGGAACCTTGCCGGTACAGGCGGGAACGGTGGTGATAGGGACACAAACGTTTGAGCTTAATAGTGCGGAGGAACGGGCAGTTCGCACAACACCGTTGGGGGAAGAACGCCATTATCTGCTGGCATTGGGTGGCGTGATAAGTGACGTGGCACAAATTGAAATGAATGGTGGAAGTAATGAATGGGAATTAGGTGGATTGACAGTCTGGAATAGTCGTTTACGGGGCTTTGAAGCAGTACCCGCCGACCCTACACTTCACACCACGCTTAGCGGCGACGTGAAGGTATATGAACGTCAGAACTTTATCGGGCGGGCGTGGTTCGCACCAACGGCACGATTTGTACGAGACAGCGAACAAGCCGCAAGCACCATTGCCGATAGCGGATTTGACCCCCGGTTAGTTGTGGTGGTGGAGGATGAACGGAATGTCTTTGAGATTTTTGGGGATACAGGCTCAGTACAATGGGTGAGCGAAAGCGCGGAACGGTTGGAGATGGAGGTAGAGAGCGCAGAGGGGGGTTGGCTGGTCGTGGCAGATGCACCCTTTCCGGGCTGGACGGTCACGATTGACGGGGTAGAAGCTAAATGGTACCCCGCCAATGTGATTAACCGTGTCGTACAGGTTCCCTCAGGAACCCATACGGTGGTATGGGCCTATCAGACACCGGGGCTGGAATGGGGCATCGCCGGAACCCTGCTCGGTCTGGTAGGGATGGGAGTAATTCTATGGGGTGGGAACTCGCGTAAGAGCCAATCATAATTGCCTGACAGATTGAATCTCACGGTGCGTAGCGGTGATGGGCAATATAGAGAATGCGGTCGGTATCAGGAATAGGCATTGTAAAAAAGCCGTATTTTTCAGGATGAGCAATAAAATCTACCCATTCGGTATCATTTTTAAACCCTGCATCATTGGCAAGGCGGGGCGAGTATAAGACGGCGGCGATATCCCGATGAATAAGGAAGTCGGCAAATCCGCGATCTTTTTCGTATTCCCCGACCTCTAAATATGGCTGACCCAGATAACGGTCTAGCCCGCCCTCGGCTTCTACAATCGGTATACGATTCATATCCATGAAGGGGGCAGGGGTAAGCGGCAATGCACGGATGAACGTCACCGTGCGGACATTGTTATTTCCCGGATAGGGACCCGAATAGGTGTAGGTTGCCGGAACCAGCCAGAGGAGCAACAGCGCGGCAGGAATCGTGAGCCAAACGGTGCGGTCCGGCGCGTCGGGGTTTCCCGCCACCAGTAATGCCCCGATAATCAACATACTAATTCCCGGAATCAGCAGATAGTGAGGGCGGGGATAGATAATCAGCCACTGAAACAGGGCAAACGCCATGAATACCCCTAACCCCACAAAAAGCGGCGTATGCAAACGCGCCCGGCTTTTGACGAACGGCAACCACTGTTTGTAGGTAACAATCAATGTCCCTGCCAGCAACAGGGCGAATATTGCAACCTCATAGCGGGTTTTGTCTTCGGGTAGAAAAATGCCCGGATGTTTGAGATATTGATAGGCGAGAATCGAGGGCAACAGCCTCACATTCGTCCAAACGTGCCGCCCAAAATTCATCGTGTCTTCGGCGGCGGCAATCACCACCGAATCCGTGCCCCCAAACGTTTCTTGATAAATCGGTTCCCATTCATTCCAAGGGTTAAGATCGCTGTCATTCCATGCCACCCAATTGATTGCAAAATGTTGCCCGAAGGCAACATAGGTGCGGTTGGCATCAGTGGGAAGCCCATACCCGAAGCGTAGTAACCCAACAACCACCCATACCGCTATCACCAGCCACAGGGAAGAAAGGGGATAGCGGCGCGATACCCCGATAATCAATGCCAGAATCAGTAAGACCAATGCCGGACCAAATAGTTCGGGGCGGGCATAGGCGGCGGCAAGAAAACCAAAGGCAATAATTGCCAATTGATCTAACAGGCGGCGATTGGCGGCAACCGCAAAAGAAAGTAATAAGACCAAGGCGGCAAAATGATTGACTTTGGGCCACAGGGTTAAATTCAGATCAATAATTAATAACCATACCGAGAGGAGAAACGCAGGTAACAACGGAACGCGATAGCGGCGCAGGACCACAAAAAAGAGGGTTGGAACCAGAATCACCAACAGGCGGTAATTGAGATAATGCAACAGCACCCGGTCCGGTTGGAAGAGAGAGAGCAGGTAATACCAGGCGGAATAGAGCGGTCCGATACTGGGGTGGGACACCCCCCACACCATTAAATTCACCCCGCGTTGCAGATAGTTGCCTTCATCGTATGTCGAAATGTCCATGAAGGCTTCGATGTTGGAGGTATATTTCATGCCTATCAACAACAGCAAGCCGAGGACAAGCAGGTTTAGCAGGAAAGCGTAGCGGGGAGGGGGAGGTGTAAATAGGGTACGGAGCCTGTTCAAACGGAGTTCCGGGTTCATGGAATATCAACCGTTTCGGTTGAAGTCGGGTATACGGGAGTAGACGGGCGGTTGGGGGTGCATTGTAACGGGATATGATGGTTTTCCAAAGAGGAGAAATGCAAAAACAGTTTGTCTATTGCATACTATTAACAAGTTTACTGGGGGTCTTATGGGGATGTACGATGATTCCATCTAAGGAAATGGCATTTCATTCGGACCCACCCACCTGTGATAAGTTGGAACGGATACCCGCCGACGAGCCACAAATTGACCATGAGACGGGACATCCCATCATTCTTATTGTTATAGAAGCGACAGGAGAACCGCCCTCCCTTTTAGAGGGCGATTGGAAACTGACAGAGTATTCTCGTAACAGAACTTTGATTCCGATTCCTTATTCAGCTCAAGAATATATACGTTTCGGGGATAACACCTACGAAGGAAGCGATGGATGTAATGACGTTTGGGGTGAATATGCTTGGGATGGTAGACAGGGAGAAATTTGCAACAGAGGTATGACATTGGTGGGGTGTTATTCCGTGAATACCATTACAATCGTGGGCGAACATGGAGAATCCATTACAACAGAGGAGCATATTGATCGGTACGAGGCATATCCTACATTTGTAGAAACTACTTCGTTTGAGTTTGTTGGCGACGATTTATGGTTCTACATGGATAAGGAAAAGACAGAGATACTACGTTTTACGCGTGAGTGAGGTTGATTACCAACCATCAATCAGCGGACATTAATAATGGGACGTTGTACTCACGACTACGAGGAGATGAATAACATTAAGCTCAATGGAACGTTTACAAATGGTTGCCAAGAGAAAAATATATTCTTTGCAGTGTTTTTGCTTGTTTCTGTCGTTATTGGGCTTTGTAACTGGCTGTTCTCAATTCGCTCCCAAAACCATCGCCACCGAACATGACGTGCGTTGCCCCCGCCCTGATGACGAAGGTCGTTTTCCACCTACGTCTTTTATATTGGACAGCGAACCTCCCTCCGCTTTAGCGGGACTGTGGCAACTTCAAGGATGGTACAAAGACAATAAAATGACGCTTCTTCCCTTTGAAGATACATTGCAGTTTGGGCTAAGCAATATGGTCACCAGTGATACTTGTAACCAAATTAGTCGTACTTACAATTACACCTCCCCAAAGGGAACACTTTGCGGGGGTTCTATGACCCTGCAAGATTGTAGTCAGAGAATCGTGAGGGATGAACATGGGAACTTCATAGAGATTTTACCAGACCGATATGATGAAAAGTACCCCGAGATAGGGAATGCCAGACGATTTACATTGAAAGAGGGTGAATTGTGGTTTCCTCTATCGCCTCCTTATGAGGGGTATCTAATTTTTGATAAGTAAATGTGTGAACGCTCGGTAACAGCAAAAAAGTGGCAAATCTGCCACTTTTTTTGTGTCTGGCGTACCCTCAACTTAAGGAGCAGGAAAAGTTAAACGGCGGATATGGTGGGCAGTGATGATGGCGATGAAGAGTAAAATGAGGCTGGGAATCAGGAAGAAGGAGAGGTAACTGGTGAGGTTACCCAGGGTGGTATCGGCACTGTTTTGATAGAAGAGATAGCCGCCCACCTGTGCAGGGATAATCACAATAAAACTAATGATATAGGCAATGCCTGTGGCGGTGGTGGGGGTTTTGGCAAAGGGCGGAACCGTAAAATTGAGCAAGGCTGTAACCATGACCACCGCAATGACAAAAGCACCAACCACCAATAGGGCGGTAAGGCAGTACAGGGGCATGATTAACATGACGTTGCCCCCGGCATAATCGGTATTGCTTCCGGTGCTGTTTAAGGAATTTTGATAGGTGGTAAACCCCTTAAGAAGCACGATTAGAATCGTAATGATTACTCCCCCCGGCGCGGCGCGGGATAGCGCGAAGCCAAGGATGGGGAAAAAGCGGCGGGAGCGGGCGGGTTCGAGATTGCTCATAGGGTGGGATGTATAAATACGGGAGCGTTTTTTTATAGTGGTGTGATAGTGTTGTCCAAAGCGCGGGAAAAAGCGAATTTCACAAGCCCACAATCCAGCCTTCCTCGTTCACGCAGACAGCCCACCTATCTGCCGGGAGCGCAGAGGGGGGCGCAAACCGTTCCGAAAACAGTCCTTTTTGATCAAGGTCGGCGAAGTAGCGAACCGTATTCCGTACCTGCGATTGGTCTTTGATAAGGGTGGGGTCCAGCGGGAGTGGGGTTAAGGTCGGGTAAATTTCGGCAATGACGAGGGGACGCGGGAGGGGGATAGACGGGGTACAATGCCAGGTAAAC
>CBKYSX010000299.1:0-5609 GCA_966690745.1 uncultured Ardenticatenales bacterium | reverse complement strand
ATAACCGTTTCCATTGACGGGTGGGAACCCGCCCCGCCGCCTCGCCGGGCAAATCAATCCCCGTCAGTTCCCCCAAACCGAAATTCATGGACCAATCCGCCAATCGGTCTATGCCCAGCCCCCGAAACTGGTCAAGATACCCTCCGGCAATTTCATAAAAAAACACGTCGCAGGAATGGGCGAGTGCGTCCACCACCGTTTCATCGCCATGCCCCGAACGGAGCCAGCAAACAAAATCTTGCGCCAGCGTTGGGTCATCGGGGGCATTCTCGTTGGGAATTGAAATCACACCGGGGTCGTGAATTGCCGTATCGCGGGTAATTACCCCCTCGGCAAGAGCGGCAGTGGCAGGAATAATTTTGTAAATCGAACCGGGCGGGTATTGTCCGCTAATGGCACGATTAAACAAAGGTTTTAAGGGGTCTTCGTTCAAGGCGCGGAACTGTTCGGGGTCAACTTCGCTGGCAAAGACATTGTTGTCATAGGTGGGCAATGACACCATCGCCAGAATTTCGCCTGTTTTCGGGCGCATTACAATCGCAACCCCTTCCTGGCTATTTACCCCTGCCAATCCTTCCGCCAACGCCTCTTGTACCGCCTGTTGTAACCCCGTATCAATCGTCAAAAAGAGATTGTGTCCGGGCGTAGCCGGGTCTTCCTGTAATACCCGAATCTTGCGCCCCACTACATTCTCTTCCAGCCGCCGTATTCCTTTTAAGCCCCGCAATTCATCTTCAAAGCCCGCCTCAATCCCCGCCGCCCCAATCCTATCGGTCGAGAGATAGGGGTTGGTCGTAAAACGGGTTTGCGTATCCAACTGCTCTTGGGTGATCGGCACTTCATAGCCCAACAAATGGGCATAAAGATCGCCGTACAGATATTCCCGTTGGGATTCCGCCACCAGCGTCAATCCCGGCAGGTTGATGCTGTTTTCCATCGCCGTGAATGCCACATCTTGTGGAATGTCTCGTTGAATCGTCAGGGTATCATAAGGAGCCATTACCAATGCTTCGGCGAAACATTCCAACAACTGCCCTTCCTGACATAATTTGCTGACATCTTCCAACAACATCCGTCCGGTGGCATTTTGGAAAGCACTGCGAAGCGATTCGCCGGGGGTGGCATAGGGGAACGGCATTCTCAACGCAAGCGCAATTTGTCGTAAACTCTGCGCTACCGCCTCGTCCTCTTCAGGAGTCCACAACAGATAAGTTTCATTGAAAACAATCGCGGGAACCAGTGTGGCGCGGAAACTGGGGCGGTTCCGCACCAGAATACTCCCGTCACGGTCATAAATTACTCCACGCGGGGCATCTATAATCTCAAAGCCAACGCTGTTCTCGCGGGATTGGAGCTGATAGGTACTGCCCTCCAATATCTGAATCCGCCATAATTGCACCGCCAACACCACAAACGCCAGTAGAACAATGGCTTGGAAAAGGATCAGGCGTTGGCGGAGGAGAGAATGGTTCATAGTCAATCGTGGGATAATGGGCTGTAAATCTGTAGGGGCGTACCCTTGTAGCCGCCCCTTAATACCGGTCGGGAATCCGGCACAGTCGTTTTCTCAATACTCCCTACCCAATACCCTCTACGTTTCCCACCGTCGCCATTCAATCCCCTTCTGCCCTGCCCACCCACTGACGCGCCGCATCAGGGGAAAAACAAAGAACATCAGTAGGGCATTGAGAATCGCCAACGGTAACAGAAGTTCAAAGGTACGACCCCAGCCGGTATTCCAACCGAGGCTTTTTAAGACGGTAAGGGAGAGCAATTGGTAGAGTGGCGTGGCAACCAATGCCGCCGCAATAGGCAACCACAATACCACCCGAAACGCGGTAAATTCTAGTAGCCCGACCAAAAACATCACAATCAGCAGGGGCAGGGTTGCTGTGCCTATCGGAGCCAATGAAAAAAGGTCAAGTAAAAGTCCACCCACCAACGCCCAGATCAATCCATCCCGATTCCCCCGTAGAACGCCCCACGCCATCACCACCACCAACATCAAATTGGGGTGTGCGCCAAAAAAGGTGATATGAGGAAAGACAACATGTTGAATCAATGCCACCCCCACCAGAATCACCATCCACGGGGTCATCTGCTCTCCAACCCTTCATCTGTTCCCACAAATGCTCGAATCACAAACACATATTCCAACTGACTGACATCTAAGGTGGTACGAATCGTCGCCTCTTGCCAGGGGTTCACATCACTACGGTGTACTTCTTCAATCGTGCCAATCACCAACCCTTTGGGAAAGCCGCCTCCCAACCCGGAGGTCAGCACCACATCGCTCGGCTCGACGCGCTGTTCATGCGGCACGTACCGCATCATCAACCCATCGCCGGTCCCTTCGACCATGCCGGAGGCACGTCCTTCTAAGCCGTAGGCGGCGACGGCACTGGTTTCATCGGTCAACAATAACACTTGTGACCACCCTTCGCCCACCAGATCAATCCGCCCAACCAAGCCTTGTGCCGTCACCACACTCATCCCTTTTTGGATTCCCGATTCCGATCCCTGATCAATGCGAATTGCCTGAATCAAGTTGTTGGATTCTCCCCCGATCACCTGTGCAGGGAGTTCCTGTGCCACCACTTCGGCGGCAACAAGGGTGTAATTAGGGTGCGTTTCTTTAAAGCCCAGCAATTCGCGCAGACGTTCGTTTTCCTCTTTTAACTCAATCGTTTGCACATTGACGAGGGTTAGTTGCTCCAACTGCTCCTGCATAATCTCGTTTTCGCTTTGCAACCGTCCGATTTCATTAAAGGCGGTGAACCAGCCTGTCACCCCGGAGGAAATGCCCGAAAACCAGCGCAATACGGGTTGGGTAAAGGTTTGTCCGGTTTCCTGGGGCGCGGCGATACGGTTGCCCTGGTCTAACGCAATTAAGAGAATCGCTACGGCAACGAGGAAAAAGAAGGGGAACAACTGGCGACGAAGACGAGCCATCTAAGCATCCATCCGACAGGGGAAAAAGTGCATAGTGCATATTTCATAGTGCATAAAGGCAGTTCTGATGGGAAGTTGTTGCCGTTTATGCACTATGTACTATGAGCTATGCAATGCTGTTAAGCAGGGCGCACAATTCGCTTTTGCGGCACAAGTACGTCATGGTACTTGTCGAAGTTTTCCAGCACTTTGCCCGCGCCGCGCACGACACAGCCGAGCGGATCGTCGGCGACATAGACATTAATGCGGGTTTCTTCCGTCAAGCGTTGCGCCAACCCTTGGAGCAACGCACCACCCCCTGCCAAGGCAATCCCGTTTTCCATCAGGTCGGCAACCAATTCAGGCGGGGTTTGGTCAATCGTGTGGCGCACAGCATCCACAATCGCGGAAACAGGACTGCTCAACGCCTCGCGGATTTCAATACTGCTCACCGTGACCGCTTCGGGCAACCCGGTAATCAGGTTTCGCCCGCGCAGGGTCATGGTTTGTTCTTCTTCCAACGGATAAGCCGAACCAATGGTTTTCTTGGTTTCTTCCGCCATCCGTTCGCCGATGAGCAGATTGTATTTCTGGCGAGCGTAATTGATAATTTCTTGATCCAGTTCGTCCCCGGCAACGCGAATAGAGGTATTGACCACAATCCCATCCATTGCACAGACCGCGACTTCGGTGGTGCCCCCGCCAATATCCACGACCATCGAACCGACCGATTCGGTCACGGGCAACCCTGCGCCAATCGCCGCCGCCATCGGCTGTTCAATTAGTGAGGCTTCCCGCGCCCCAGCACTCTTGGCGGCATCTTCCACCGCCCGCCGTTCCACTTCGGTGACACCGCCGGGAATCCCTACAATCACGCGGGGAGCCGGGCGGGGGTTCCAGCTGTTGGTGTGAACCTTCTTAATGAAATAAGAAAGCATCTTTTCGGTGACATCGAAATCGGAAATCACCCCGTCCCGTAAGGGACGAATCGCAATGATGTGAGCGGGTGTCCGCCCCACCATTTCTTTGGCTTCAGCACCAATGGCAAGCACTTTTTTCGTGTGTTTGTCAATTGCTACAACGGAGGGTTCATTAATAATAATCCCCTGTCCGCGTACCATTACCAGCGTGTTTGCCGTGCCGAGGTCTATGGCGATGTCACGCGAGAACACCCCCATAAACCAGTTTACCGGATTTGCCATAATACCTTAAAGCGGAAAGCAGGACGCAGAAAGCGGAAACGACATTCACCACCGGGAACATTACCTTCACAAAGGACAGCAAAAAATTCGATGCTTTGTGCTTGACGTGGAGATGGATAGTGTTCTTCGCTTTCTGCTTTCTGCTTTCCGTTCTGTTAAACAGTCAGAAAATCTACGTGCACAAGGTCGTTGCGGGTGATGTGGCGTTCGACTTTGTGAGCGCGAACCGTGTAGGCAGTGCCATCTACGGACACTTCAATCTCTTTATCGCCGCCTGCCCCTGCCAACACGCGCCCGAGTTCGCGTTCATTGAGGGTGATGCTGAGGGGGGTTTCAATTTTCGACCCGTAAATCACTGCCGGAATTTGACCTTCGCGGCGCATCTTCTTCACGTCTTTGCCAATTACTTCACGCACGGTGGCGTTGATGGAATAATCTGCCATAGTCGCACCAAACTTCTTTCTTCAGTCGCCGTTCGGACCCGCCCAAAACGGCGTTATGCTCTTTCAATAGTAGAGGGCGCAGATTGCGCCCTCTAAGTAACGTGATTCGGTATTGTATGCGAAAGAGGGCTTACGTCAAAAGATTTTGCCAACTTCTGCCCCCGCCCACGCAAAAACCACGCTTTCCCTACGCACCATGAACGGCAGTGATGAGTGATTAGTGAACGACAGAAACGGCAACGGACGTTCTCGTTTCTCATTTCTCTTTATCAGGGGCATCCAAAATCATTAGCAACCTTAGCAAGGTATATTGATAAAGGCGTGACAGAAGCCCTCAAACCATAGAACCGCACAGGAAAAAATGATGAACACCCTTCTGATTGCCGAAAAAGAATTGCTGGATTTTGCCCTCACCCTCCCCGCCGCCTATGAGGATTTCCCCTGGGGAGGGCAGGAACGGGTTGTAAAAGTCAACAATAAAATTTTTGCCTTTATCAGTCTCTATTCCTTCCCTAAAAACGCACCGCCCAAACTGCGGGTCGGGGTAAAACTGCCCGATTCCCACGAAGCGGCATTGGTACTACCCTTCACGCAAGCGATGGGATACAACCGCGGGAAATTACAATGGGTGCTGGCGGGCTTTTGGGCAGAGGATACGCCACCGCTCTCCCTCCTTATGGATTGGATCGAAGAGAGTTACCACGCTATCGCGCCGAAAAAAATAGCACTGGGCGATCATCCAAATTGAGAGTAGCCCCGGACACGCTCACCTCGTTACCAACCATGCCCCGATGCCCAACACCACACAGCCTAAAATACGATAGACATTGATGGGATACCGCGGCAATTCAAACAACCCGAAATGATCTAATATCAATCCCGTCAACAATTGGGCGACGACCAAGATCGTAATCGTAGAGGTCGCGCCGATGCGCGGAATCGAATAGCTGACGGCAAAGATGATAAAAACCCCGAACGCCCCGCCAAACAGTGCGTACTTAGGAACCGTCTGCCACTGACTGAGAGAATGGTT
>CBKYSX010000298.1:0-5610 GCA_966690745.1 uncultured Ardenticatenales bacterium | reverse complement strand
GGAGTTTACTGCGGGAGATTTTTACGGATGAGGAGGCGGGGAATTTTAGCGCGGCGTTGTTGCGGAATGTGGGCGTGCCGGGGGTGATTCTGGCACCGGAAGGGGAGGCGGAGTTGTTGCCGGAGGATGCGGAGGTGTTACGCGCCGAGTTTCGGGCGCGGTTTACCGGGGATAAGCGGGGCGAGCCGATGATTTTGAGCGGGCGGGTGAAGGCGCAGACGTTGAGTCTGAATCCGCAGGAGATGGAGCTAAGCACCCTGCGGCGGATTCCCGAGGAGCGGATTTCGGCGGTGTTGGGGGTTCCGGCGGTGGTGGCGGGGTTGGGAAGCGGCTGGGAACATTCGACGTTTTCGAATTACCGTGAGGCGCGGGAGGCGGCGTATGAGAGCAATATTGTGCCAACGCAACGGTTGATGGCGGCGGAGTTGGAGACGCAGTTATTACCCGACCTCACCCCCCCGACCCCCCTCTCCGTTGCGGAGAGGGGGGAGATGAGTGAACGGGTGATGGTGGGGTTTGATACGAGTCAGGTGCGGGTGTTGCAGGAGGATGAGAATCAGTTAGCGGTGCGGTTGGCGACGCTGGTGCAGGCGGGGATTTTGACGCGGGAGGAGGCGCGGGAACGGTTGGGGATGTAGGGAGGAGGTAGAGGGTAGGGGTAGAGAGAATAGTAGGCGATAAGGCGAGTGAGAAAATGACTTATGTCGCGGGGCTGAATCAGGGGAGGGGGTGGCACATTATGTGCCGCCCCCTCTTTGTTTGGGGTGGAGGAAATCGTAAATGTTTTGGAACGGGACCTGATTTGAAATCCTATTCAGGAGGCTAAGGGGGAAACTAGCCGATGGGGGATGGAATTTAAGGAGAAATGAGGGAAGATAAAGAGGTACAATTATCGAATGCCGGGCATCGTTGTGTGCGGCGTTTGGTTTGGAGGACAGAATGCGTCGGCTGATATGGCTGTCACTGGCGACAGCACTGGTCACAATGGGCGCACTGGCGGTGGCAGACATCCCGATAACGGCACAGGCGAACTATCAAGTCCATGCGCCGTTGTTGCTCATCGGAAACCCTACCGGATGGACGGCGGGGGCGACTCGTATAACGGGGGATGCGGACGGCAATTCATGGGGGGCGAGTGTGGATGAGGGGGGCAGGTACATCGTTTTTGTGAGCGATGCGACCAATCTGGTAGCGGGGGATAGCAACGGGGTGTCGGATGTTTATGGATGGGAACGGTCGGGGGCGCGATTCGAGCGATTGTCGGTGGGCTTGAATGGGGTAGAGACAAACGGGGCATCGCACAGTGCCAGGATCAGTCCTGACGGGCGGTATGTGGTGTTTGTCAGTGGGGCAAGCAATCTGGTGGCGGGTGACACCAATATGAATGAAGACGTGTTCCGTTATGACCGACAAACGGGAGCAACGGAACTGGTATCGGTTGGGATGGATGGTAGCAGTGCCAACGGGGTGAGCGGAACGCCGGACCTGTCAGGGGATGGGCAGTTGGTGGTCTTTACGAGCACTGCCAACAATATTACCGATACACCCTATCCTACTGATTGCAGACCGGGACCTTGCCGCACGATTTATCTACGGGATATGGCAACGGGAATGAGTGAAACGGTTATTACCAACAGCGATGGGACAGCGGCAGTACCATTGGAAGCCCCACAACTCTCCAATGATGGCAAGATGATGGTCTACGGGTGGATTGAAAAGGTTTGGTATCTGGAGACCCCCGGTTTTGTTGAAACGTATGTCTATCGCTATGACAGGGTAAGCGGTGAGAATAAAGTGATCGCCAGTCCCTATCAACTGTTCATCTCCTATTGCCGCGCTCCGACGTGCGGGCATACCTGGCTGACCCCGCCGGTACTGGCGGGGGACGGGCGAGCAATGGCGTATCACAAACATTATCTCGCCGCTTCCAGTTATGCGATTATCGAATATCATGGGGTCTTTCTGGATAATGCGACCTACGGGGGTGGGTATAGTGTTACCAGTAATATGTCCGGCTGTTTTCCCGACACAGAGGTGGAAACCATCACAGATCTTGCCTTTTCGTATGATGGGATGGTAACAGCACAAGGGGTTGAGGATTTGGACCGCATGGCTCCGCAGGAACCGCCCTGTTATCTAAGTGCCAATCCGCATGTTCCCGATGACCAAAACAATGTGAAAGATGTCTATTTGTTTGTCGGCAAACCCACGCCGCAATTCCCGGTGGGACGGCTTGTCCGTATCTCATCCAACGAGGCGGGTGCCCCGGGCAACGGGGCATCGTATGAGGTGGCGATTTCGGATGACAGCTATACGGTAGCCTACACCACCGCCGCCACCGATGTTGCCGGGGAGGATGGGAACGGGGTCATCACTGATATTGTGGTGTGGAGTTGGCGGTAGATATAAGGGGCAACGGGGCAAAGGAAGCGCAGCATATTAAATGCCGCGCTTTTTTTATTGGGATGGCTAGGACCTGATTTGAAATCCTATTCAGGAGGCTAAGGCGGGAACTAGCCGAAAGGGGGTGGAATTTAGGGGGAAAGGAGGGAAGATAAAGAGGTAGAATCATCGAACGTTGGGCATGGTTAGTGTACGGTGTTCGGATTGGAGGACGGAATGCGTCGGCTGATATGGCTGTCACTGGCGACAGCACTGGTCACGATGGGCGCACTGGCGGTGGCAGACATCCCGATAACGGCGCAGGCGAATTATCAAGTCCATGCGCCGTTGTTGCTGATGGGAAACCCTACCGGATGGACGGCGGGGGCGACCCGCGTTACGGGTGATGCGGATGGCAATTCATGGGGGGCGAGTGTGGATGGTGAGGGTAGGTACATCGTTTTTGTGAGCGATGCGACCAATCTGGTAGCGGGGGATAGCAACAGGGTGTCGGATATATATGGATGGGAACGGTCGGGGGAACGATTCGAGCGATTGTCGGTAGGGTTGAATGGGGTGGAAGCAAACGGGGCATCGCACAGTGCCCGGATCAGTCCTGATGGGCGGTATGTGGTGTTTGTCAGTGGGGCAAGCAATCTGGTGGCGGGTGACACCAATATGAATGAAGATGTGTTCCGCTATGACCGACAAACGGGGGTGACGGAACTGGTATCAGTTGGGATGGATGGTAGCAGTGCCAACGGGTTGAGCGGAACGCCGGACCTATCCGGGGATGGGCAGTTAATCGTCTTTACGAGCACTGCCAACAATATTACCGATACACCTTATCCCGACGATTGCAGACCGGGACCCTGCCGCACGATTTATCTGCGCGATATGGCAACTGGTGTAAGTGAAACCGTTATCACCAACTGGTTTGGGATGGCGGTGGTACCGTTAGAAGCCCCGCAACTCTCCAATGATGGCAAGATGATGGTCTACGGGTGGATTAGAGAGGTTCGGTATAATGGGAGTGGCGACATTTTTGAAACGTCAGTCTATCGCTATAACAGAGTAACCGGCGAGAGTACCCTTATCGCCAGCCCAAATCAATTTTTCCAAACGTACTGCCGCGCTCCGGTGTGTGGGCATACCTGGCTAACCCCACCAGTACTGGCGGGGGATGGGCGAGCACTGGCGTACCACAGGCATTATTTACACAGTTCCAGTTATGACATTATGGAATATCATGGAATCTATCTGAATAATGTTCCCTATTACGGAGGTGGGTATGAGGTTAGTAGTGCCGGTGCATCGGGCTGTTTTCCCGATACGGAGGTGGAAACGATCACGGACTTTGCCTTTTCATATGATGGGTTGGTGACGGTACAAAGTGTTGAGGATTTGGACCGCATGGCTCCGCAAGAACCGCCCTGTCATAGGCATGCACGTCCGCATATTCCCGATGACCAAAACGATGTGAAAGATGTCTATTTATTTGTCGGGATGCCCACAACACAGTTTCCGGAGGGACGGCTTGTCCGTATCTCATCCAACGAGGCGGGTGCCCCGGGCAACGGAGCATCGTATGAGGTAGCGATTTCGGATGACGGCTACACGGTAGCCTATACCACCGCCGCCACCGATGTCGCCGGGAAGGATGGGAACGGCGCCATCATTGATATTGTGGTGTGGAGTTGGCGATAGATATTAGGGGCAATGGAAGCGCGGCATATCAAAAGCCGCGCTTTTTTATTGAACCATACGGGGAAAATGGAAGCGGCGCACTACATTGTGCGCCGCTGAATGCAAACGGCACGGAGTGCCGCAGTTGCCGTAGGGTAATTGTTCGCCTTTTGTCACAGGTTCGTTATGACAAAAGCAATTGTAATGATATTTCAGAATTTGGAAAAACGGTGAAATTCAGGACAGTCACAATTATACTTGTAAGATTTGCATGAAATGAAAATTAGTTTTATATTAGTTTTGTATTGTTTTTGATGAGGAGCAGAGATATGCGTAAAGCGTTTTGGATCGTGATAGCGATGATAATGGGGTGGAGCGTATGGTTCAGCCATACGTCTGCCCCTTTTTTGTGGGCGGGGAAGCCAAAATTCCGGGATGTAACCCGATAGGGAGGAAGGTTCTCACGGGTGTGTATTGCCACCGATGGCACAGAGGCGAACGGGGATTCAACTCATGCCGTGATGTCAGGGGATGGATGGTATGTGGCATTTCAGTGTGACGCCACGAACTGGAGCGCGAATGATACCACTCAACAGCTGGATATTTTCCTGTGGAAAACCATCCGCTAAGGCAAAATGGCTTATGAAGAAGGAACACACGATATGGCATCACCGGAGGCAGACAGAAACGCGTGTGATGGAGTCAAGGAGGAAATTATGCGTTGGCTGGTATGGTTTGGTGGATTATGGGTAATGCTATTGATGGGGCAGGTGGTAAATCAGGAAGTCGTGAATAGCGCAACGGGGGTGAACGATAGTGAATTGCGGCGGGTGACGGTAGGGTGGGATGGGAGCGAAGCGAATGATGAATCGTACACCACTGCCGTA
Organism: uncultured Ardenticatenales bacterium; assembly: GCA_966690745.1. Classification (GTDB taxonomy): domain Bacteria; phylum Chloroflexota; class Anaerolineae; order Ardenticatenales; family Ardenticatenaceae; genus CBKYSX01. Next base: position 655 of record CBKYSX010000298.1, on the reverse strand, counting down.
TCGCGGGATGGGCGCACCGTCGCGTTTTCCTCTTTTGCGTCGAATCTGATTGAAGTGGACGGGAACTTTACCGAGGATGTTTTTGTTCAATCATTGGATACAGGGGTGATTGAACGGGTTTCGGTTTCCAACAACCCTGATTGGGTGTCCAACGGACGGTCGCAGAAGCCGATTTTATCGCCGGATGGACGGTTGGTGCTGTATACCTCGGCGGCATCCAATCTGGTGACTTATGACCCTGAATATCATAATGATGTCTTTCTCTACAATCGAGATACGGGCGTTACGATTTTGATTTCAAAATCACGCACAGGGTTTACGGGCGATGCAGGGTCCGAAGCCATTGGATTGTCGGATGATGGGCGGTTTGTATTTTTTGCCAGTCATGCCCGTAATCTGGTAGAAGGGGGCAGTAACGGTCGCCGCCATCTTTATGTACGCGATGTGCATTACAACATCACGACCCGATTGGTAACAGCACTCGATGGGGGCTATCCGAACCAAGATATTTCGGGGGGCGATATGTCGGCAGACGGGCGGTATATTGTTTTTTCGTCTAATGCGACGAATCTGATTCCGAATGATACCAACGAACGGGAAGATGTGTTTGTGCTGGATCGGCGTTGGAGGAAGGATGGCGCGAGAAAGAGCTGGT
>CBKYSX010000297.1:0-5613 GCA_966690745.1 uncultured Ardenticatenales bacterium | reverse complement strand
CACAAATTCCTGCATACGCCATAATTGTAATGCCGCTTCCCGGCTCATATGCTGAAGAAGCAGAACGGTTCCCGCCGCCGCACGAGCCTGTGGTGCCGTTAAAGGTGTGTTCCGCACCCCATTGGTGCCCCAATTCATGCGCCACATAGTCAATATAGAAGGGGTCATTGATGGGCGCGGATTGCCCCGTCACACCACCCCCTTTATTGGAGGTACAGGGTACGCCCAGAAAGGCAACCCCACCCCCGCCGGTACTAAATACGTGCCCAATATCATAATTGGCACTGCCAATCACGTTATTCAGGTTGCTGATGTTCTGGGACAACATTGTACTGCCGTTGTTGTTGGTGTACGGGTCGGTACTTGGATTGGTGTAGACCACACTGCTGTTGTTCGACACCAGAATCATGCGGATATTGACTTCCCGTTCGTATACCCCATTGATGCGGTTCATTGCGGTCACAATCGCGGCTTGCCCGGCGGAAACGGTTCCTCCATGAAAGGCGGTATATTCTCCGGTGGCGGCAACCGCAATCCGATAAGTACGCAGAATCCCGTTGGTGGGGGCAAAATCCGTGCTGTTCTCGTCAATGTTGTCCAGCCATGCCTGCGCATTTTCATCCACCAACACTTGATCGGCGGGGGTTTCGGCGCGGGTGTTCACAAAATTGTGCTTAAAGTAACTGATGTAATGGGTGGTATCCCCGGCTTGATAGGGGTCAATGTAATAGGTTCCCTTTTCGCCCCCCAACACCATCCCATGAAAGCCATGTTCGGTGATACTCATCCGCACCACCGCCGTCGGGTCGTCCACCCCCTGCCCGTGATAGGTATGCCAATCAGGGTATTGTGCCGCCAGCCCCGGCTCCATCATCCGGTATTCTTCGATTCGATAACGCTCCATCGTGCCATCCGGTTGCGGCAATTCGACAATGGCGGTGGTGGAACGTGCCGTGTCGGTCAATTCCCATGGCACGGTTGCCAGTTTGGTTTGCAGGGCGTTCATATCCAACTGAACCGTGCGATAGGCAAGCGGCACGATATGCCGTGCGCCGCTCTGCGGAACTCGCATTTCCGCCACATCCCGCCATACCGGGGTAGCGGCGGCGGCAGAAGCCGGAGTGGGCGCAATTAACGTACTCCCCGCGAATAACGTCAGGACCAAAATACCCAGCAGAAGGGTGAACTGCACGACTCGTTTCATATATAATTTTCTCTTTGGATGGAGTGGATGAGGCTAAGTCGGTCTAACAAGAGGCGGGGAACGAAGTGGCGTTGTTAGATAACAAAGTCCATTTTATCGGGGAGTTGTCATGCTGTCGAGTGTGTCTTTCATTAGAGAAAAATAAGTATGCTGTGCGCTATCATTGACCCCCTACACCGCACTTAATAATCGCCCACACTCGCCTCTCTAACCACCTCAGATGTACTTTGAGGGCATACTGCTTCAATTTGCAGAGATTTCCTGTTACGATTTAATATTCCGATTGGGGTTAGTACCTCAGTACTCCCAATGTTTATGCCCAGAGGACAGGTCTTTCAAACCCATTTCACAATTTACTTCGGAATATCAGAGGCGGACATGAATATCTTACGAAAATTTCAAAAACCGGAGACAAGCGTCATTACCGTTGTTTCGGGTCTTCCGCGCTCGGGGACCTCCATGATGATGAAAATGTTGGAGGCGGGCGGCATTATGCCGCTTACGGATAAGATCAGGGAGGCAGACATTGATAATCCGAATGGCTATTATGAATGGGAACGTGCCAAAAAATTGCCGGAGGGGGATATAGCATGGTTGAATGAGGCAAAGGGAAAATCCGTAAAGATAATTTCCGCTTTACTTACACACCTTCCGCCCGGATACCAATACAAGGTTATTTTTCTTCATCGGGAAATGGGCGAAATTCTTGCATCTCAGCGTGAAATGCTTATTCGTCGTAATGCGAGTGCCTCCGCTGAGGATGATGACACCATGACCATGCTCTTTGAGAAGCATTTACAGGAAATAACCACCTTTCTCGCGGCGCGTCCTGACATGGACGTTTTATACGTGAACTACAATGAAATTCTTGCAAGTCCCTTAAAAGCAGTTCAAGAAGTGGATGCCTTTATGAATCGTCCTCTCAATGTTGATGCAATGGTGCAAGTGGTGGACAGGCGGCTTCATCGTCAAAAAAGCTCGTAAAACAGGGGTCTAAAGGTATTTAGGGTGCCAGTGTTACTTTGGAGATAGGGTCATTACGATACAAACAACTCACCCCTTCCTTTGACAAGAGGTTCCCCTAAATGAGTTTACCTTTTGATATTAGCAACCAACCTCACCGCCGTTACAACCCACTTACAGGTGCGTGGGTAACAGTAGCACCACACCGCCTGCGCCGCCCCTGGCAGGGACAGGTGGAAGCACCCCCTATAGATTCGCCTCCCGTTTATGACCCCCATTGCTATCTTTGCCCGGGCAACGAACGCGCGGGCGGGGTGCATACCCCTGCCTATACCAGTACCTATGTTTTCACCAACGATTTTGCCGCCCTGTCGCCTGAAATTCCACCAATTACTCTGACTCGCCATCCTCTGTTGCAAGCACAAAGCGAACCGGGGACCACGCGTGTACTTTGCTTCTCTCCGCGTCACGATATAACCTTGCCAGAGATGCCACTTGAAGGTATTCGTACAGTCGTGGATACATGGGCGGCACAGGTAGAGGAGCTGGGTGTACACTACCGATGGGTGCAACTCTTCGAGAATAAGGGACAGATGATGGGAGCCTCAAACCCACACCCACACGGGCAACTGTGGGCGCAGAGCAACCTGCCAACCGAAGTAGCCAGGGAAGACGACCAACAACGCGATTATTACGAGACGAACCGTTCGCCGATGCTGTTAGACTATGCCCACCTTGAAGCGCAATTGCAGGAAAGAATCGTCGTTGAAAACGAACATTGGCTTGGTGTCGTACCTTATTGGGCGGCGTGGCCCTTTGAAACTTTGCTATTGCCACGCTATCACGTTCTACGTATATCAGAACTCGATGATGCGGCGCGTAACAACCTCGCTTCGATACTCAAGCGACTGCTTACACGGTATGACAACTTGTTTGGAACCTCATTCCCCTATTCCATGGGCTGGCACGGTGCGCCCACAGACGGCGCATCTCATCCCCACTGGCAATTACACGCCCATTTCTACCCGCCCCTGCTACGTTCCGCCACCGTTAAGAAGTTTATGGTTGGTTATGAAATGTTAGGTGAGGTGCAAAGTGACCTGACCGCAGAGCAAGCGACACAGCGACTGCTCCAGGTGTCTGAAAGGCACTATAAAGAAGACCGGATGAGATGACCGTCGAACTATTGGCATCAAGAGTAAACGCCTGCATGCCGCCTCGGATTCCGACTATCTTCTATACCTTCTTTTTCCTTCTCTTCCAAGCCATGACGACATCTCCACTGCGGTATTAACGTGTGACTAGCCCAGAGCAAGCGCGACCGCCTCCGCGGTGCTCATGTGTGCGCCTCTGGACCATTCCAGCTCAAATGCCACCTCGCCGAGTCGAGCGCGCAGTCTGATCAAAGCCGCCGTGGCATACTTCTGCTCTACGGGGTCGCGTGGTGCTCCAACGCGAGCCCGCAAGGTGTCGGCTGCCGCCCAGAGTTGAACTGCTCGCTCGTAGCGTTCTTCACTTTCGTTAACCTGGGCGAGCAGTTCGAATGAGTAGATATAGCCTCGTGGCAGAACTAAGTCGTGGCGTATACGCAGCGATTCGCACAGGTATGTCCTTGCGCTCGCAACCTCGCCCATCATTAAAGCGGTTTCGCCCAGGTTATGAATGGCGAGGGCGACGCCGCGGCGGTAGCCCAGCGATTGATAGAGGTCCCGACATTCACGAAATGCCTGTGTCGCTGCGGTAAATTCGGAGATCTCCAGCAATGCCACACCAAGGACATTGAGTGCGCGTGCAAGTTCAACTGGGTCTTGTAGTTCGCGCCAAAGGGCAATCGTCGGAAGGACATAGTGAATGGCTGTTTCAGGCTTATCCCTGCCAAAGGCGATGGATCCCAGTTCGGTTTTGGCTTTCGCTATCCCTACCTTATAAGCCATCTGCTCAGCTAGATGGAGTATACCTTCCAGTTGCTCCTGTAGATTCGCCTGTTCCTTGGAAAGGTCAAACAGCGTGCAAATCCTTATCCGCACGTCAATCTCACCCCGCTGATCGCCCATCTGCTGAAACAGATCTTGCGCTTGCCGGGCGCACTGCAACCCTAGTTCAAAATCGGAGATCGCTGAGGAAAGATCGGCCGCTGCCAGTAAGGCTTGCGCCCGTTGGATCGAAACCGACGACCGGGTTCCATCCAACGCGCTCTGAAGCCAGCGGCGCCCCTCTTGAAAGTATCCCCCCAGTTCCCAGAATTTCAGTGTGCCCAACCCTGCGACCAATGCAAGGGCTTGCTCGTGGTCGTTCGCAACCAGCCATTCGAACGCTTGCCTCAGGTTATCATGGTCGTCCTCTAAAGAACGCAACCGGTCTGGTAGCGACTGACCTGCGCGGTTCTCTGCCACATAGACGACGAGGCGCACATAGTAGCGGGCATGACGTTCCAACGCATCTGCCTCTTGATCGCTACCGCGTAAATAGTCCCGTGCAAACTGCCGAATGGTCTCGTGCATCCGGTAGCGCCGTTGCCCTGCATCATTTCCAAAGAGTACAAGCGAATGGTCAACGAGCTCTGCGAGTGCCTCGGCGCACGTCTCCCCCTGTGCGCTGACCGCTTCGGCGGCTTCCAATGTCCACCCCCCGGCGAAGACGGAGAGGCGGCGCAATACCGTGCGCGTCTGCACGCTCAAAAGTTCATAGGACCAGTCAATCAGGGTGTGCAGGGTGCGCTGGCGCGGCGCGGTTCCGGCTGACCACCGGTTCAGCCATGCGTAGCGCTGGCTCAGCCGTGCGGCGATGGTTTCAACGGGCAAAAGGCGCACCTGTGCGGCGGCGAGCTCAATCGCCAGCGGAATGCCGTCGAGCTGGCGGCAGATGCGTACAACCTCCGGTAGGTTGGTATCGGTAAGCGCGAAGTGTAACTGCGATTCCGCGGCGCGGTGGCTAAACAACTGAATCGCTTCAAAACGCAGTGCCGCCGCAACGGTCAGCGGTTCCGCGTCGCCTATCGCGGGGGTCTCAAACGGTTCCAACCGAATCACCTGCTCCCCGGCAAGATGAAGCGGAACACGGCTTGTGGTCAGTATCGTCAGTTCCCCGGCATCCCGGATCAGCGATTCCACCAGGCGGGCGCACGCTTTTACTACGTGCTCGCAATTGTCCACTATCAAAAGCAATCGTTTGTCGCGCAAATAGTCTGCAATCGCCGCGGCAGACGAACGACTGCCGGGCGTCGGCAGGCGCAGTGCCGCCGCCACCGCGTCGTCTACGGCACTTTCCGCCGTAACTCCCGCCAGTTCGACAAAACAGAGCTCGTAGGCAAACGTCGCCGCCATGCGGTGCGCCACCTCAATCGCGAGGCGCGTCTTGCCGACACCGCCCGCTCCTGATAGCGTCACCAGCCGGACGGTGCAGCGCGATAGCAGCTCCAGCAGGCGTGCGGATTCCTGTCGCCGCAC
>CBKYSX010000296.1:0-5617 GCA_966690745.1 uncultured Ardenticatenales bacterium | reverse complement strand
TTTTGCTTTGTTGGGCTTCCGTCACCAACCGCATAATGCCCGCCAACGCCGTACTATCTCCCGTTGCGGTGATTTGCACCCGCAGGCTTCCATCCCCGTTAATCGTTCCGGCAATCACCGCATCGCCTTCCCGTTTTTTCACCGGTTGGGATTCGCCCGTAATCATTGCCTCATTCACGCTGGACGTGCCTTCCACCACGTCGCCATCGGCGGGAACACTTGCACCGGGACGCACCAGCACCCGGTCGCCGCTTTGCAATTTACGTACGGAGATAGTCGTAACGGTTCCATCGGCATTGAGCCGTTCGGCGGTGTCGGGGAGCAATTTGGCGAGTTCATCCAGCGAGCGACTTGCCTGCCGTACACTTCGCATTTCCAGCCAATGCCCCAGCAACATAATGTCAATCAGTGTGACCAATTCCCAGAAAAAGCCTTCTGCCCCCGGAAGCACGAGCGCGGCAAGGCTGTAGACAAATGCCACCACAATTGCCAGACTGATAAGGGTCATCATTCCCGGTTGACGATTCTGCAACTCCGGAACTGCCATTTGCAGGAAGGGAACGCCCCCGTAGAAGAAAATCACGACGGACAGGAGCGGTTCAATCCATTGACTGCCGGGAAAGGCGGGCATGGTAAAGCCCAGCAGATGTTGCACCATTGGGCTGTAGAGCAATACCGGAATCGTCAAGAGCAACGATACCCAAAAGCGGCGACGAAACATTTCCTCGTGCCCGCTATGGTCGGTGTGGGCGGTGTGTCCTTCATGCCCGCCATGCCCGGCGTGATTATCATGGGTCATGGGTGCGGATGGCTTCGATTCCATTTCGTGATGGGCATGGGCGGAATGGTCGTGCGGGATGGTGGCACGCTCCTGCGGGGGTGAATGAGGGTGAACTTTTCTTTTGGTCGGTTCGTGTTGGTGGGGTGTTGTCATGGTCGTTTCTCCCTGCGGTGAGTCTGTCTATCACTATGGCTATTGTTACACTATCAAAGAAAAGCACCCACACGCCGTACCCTTAAAAGGGCATGGGCGAACGTGTGGGTGCAATATTATGGGGATGAACCGAAGGATGGTGGGTGTGGCTTCAGTTCCTGCGATTAAGCGGGTTGTGCTTGATAGCCAATCTCTGCCAGCTCGCGGGTGAGCGTTTCCGGTATAATGCCACCCGTGGTAACTACTTCCACATCCTGCGTTTGATGGTTGGCTTTGACGCTTTGCACCCCGTTGATATCCATCAAGGCGGCTTGCACCGAGCGTTCGCACCCGCCACAATTCATTTTGTTATCGCCGACAATTTTGAGAGCTATGGTTTCCATGGGTCTTTCTGTTTCAGAAAGAAGAAGGGGGTTAGGGGAGTATGTTTCTCTCCTCGCTCCGTTCTCCGCTCTGCCATTATTCTGATTGCCGGGTGACATCTTCCTGTGCTTGTCGAAGTTCCGGCGACCAGAAGGTTTTGATATACGCCAGCACCGCCTCTTGTTGGGCGGGGGTTAAAGTTTCAGCATAGCCGGGCATTTTGTTGCGCCCGTTGGCAATCACCGTCAACAATTGTGCGTCGGAGTGATGCCAGGTATGTCCGCTATCGTTATGGGGCGGGGCGGGTAGAAAGCCGTCCTCGCCGGGGAATTGCCAGTTGGCTTGCCCCTCGCCGTTCAACCCGTGACAGCTCGCGCAATACTGTTCGTAAACAACTTTGCCTTCTTCGATTTGTGCCGATGAAGCACTGCACCCCATCAACCACACCCCTAAAAGTATCACAAATACAATCCGCATCATCTTACATTTTATTCTTGGCGTTGAAGACTTCCATCAATTCCCCGATGACCTTTTCCCGTTCGCCGGGGTCGTCGCCGCGCAGGGCAGTGGTAACACAACTGTTGAGGTGGTTGCCTAAAATTTCTTCTTCAACGCGATCCAATGCTTTTTTGATTGCCTGGGTTTGATGGATGATGTCAATACAGTATTTATCTTCCTCAATCATGCGTTCCACCGCTTTTAGGTGTCCGCTAATGGTTCGCATTCGGCGTAGCAACGCTTCTTTATCTTTTGCCATCTTACCAATCTCCTTCACCCTCCCCCCTATGGGGGGGGTATGGGTATAATATTCTATCCCGCAGGAAATGTCAAGTCCTCTGCAATAATCCCCTTAATAATAGCAGTACCCCATGATTCGATATACCTTTCCTTATCTGTCGGGAGGGGCAATTAAAATGCAGTAAACCTTCATGAAGCAAAGGAGCGTAATTATGGCTCTCTTACCCACCTACCCCCAATTCGGCGGCATCTACCCGGCAACCGCGGGGATGACAAATCTACTGGCGGCACATGGGGTGGTTGCGCCCCATACCGGCACCCCTTTTTCCGAACCCATGATTTTTGGCATCGGCGGCGGGTTGGGGATTGGCTACATTTTGTGGGAATTTCAGGAACACGGGTCAAAGGTGCTGGTACTGGCATTTCAACATCGCTGGCAATATCCGCCCGAATTTTTCCAAAATGTTGCCGATGGGCTGGGAGTGGCGGTTTCCATGCCGGAAACCGGAAGCCGGAAAAGTGCCGCCCATAATTTAGACAAGGCATTGGCGGCAAATCGACCCGCGCTGGCATGGATAGACCCTGCGTTTATGCCCTATTTTCAATTGCCGGAAGCCATGCAGGGGCATGGGGGGCATTTTGTGGTTTTCTGCGGCAAGGATGACACCCGCTATTGGGTGGATGATGTGGCGCAACAGCCCTTTGTGGTGGATGCGGATACCATTGCCGACGGGCGGGCGCGGGTTGGTTCCTATAAGAATCGGCTGTTGTTGGTAGAGCAAGTGCCGGAAGATATTGACCTTCCGCACGCGATTCAACGGGGGTTGACCCTTTGTGTTGACCATCTGAGTTCGTCTTCTGAATCGTTCTCTCTACCCGCAATCCAAAAATGGGCAAAATTGATGACTGATTCTAAAAACAAAAAGGGGTGGCATGTGGTTTTTAAGGATCGGCGCGGTTTGTTTAGCACTCTGCGCTCGATGTTTGAAGGGATTGCTGTTCAGGGAGCACCGGGCGGGTTGCGGGGCATGTACGCTGATTTTCTGCGGGAAGCAGAGCCGATTGTAAAAAACCCGAAGTTGTCAGAAGTGGCGGATTTGTATACCGGACTTGGCGAACAGTGGGATGCATTGGCAGAGGCGGCATTGCCCGATGAGGTGGCAGTATTCAAAGAGGTAAAATATCTATTGCGGGAACGGAAAGAGATTCTGTTGCAAGGAGGCAAGGCATGGCGCGACAGTATCCCCCTCAGTCATCATCTGCGTACCCTCAGTACCGCAAGTAACCTGAATTTTCCGATGAGCGATTCTGAAATTGCGACGCTCTTTGCCGATTTGCAGGGTCGCTTGTTTGCAATTTATGAAGGGGAACAGGCGGCAGTACAGGCGTTAGGGGAAGCCATTGCGTAGGAAACATAGGTAATGTCTCTATTATTTGATGATAGATAATTTCGGGTAGCGCGGGGACGCGCTACCCGAAATTTTTTTACATCTAAAGTACAGAACTTCCGGGTGTGTAAGGTATGTATGCTATGTAGTCGAAAATGCCCCCCGTTGGTAAGTACATACCTGCTATCATGTATACCCCGCAATCTATTAGCAAATTACGTTACGAGGGGACAGGGTTCCTCGCTCTAAAGAGGCGGGGCTAGAGACCCGCTATGTGCGAGATTATGTATGGAGCGGGTCTCTAGCACGGTCACTTTAGTGCCGTGACGCTCATTGGGGACGACGTTTGCGCTTCCCTATTGACAACCGAAAAATACCTAATATAATTAGGTAAATCGAATGATATTAGGAAATGGATATGACGACGTTGACCCGCCGCGAACGCAAACGCGCCGAGACTTTAGATGAACTATTGACGATTGCCCGCGACATCATGCGCGAAGAAGGGGCGGGTGCATTAAATCTGAACGAGATGGCGCGGCGGGCAGGGATGAAAACCCCTTCGCTGTATGAGTACTTTCCGGGGGGGAAATTCGCGGTCTATGATGCGTTATTCCGGCTGGGGTTCCGTTTGTTCGGGGAGTATGTGCGGGTTGTTTACGATCTGAATATACAAGATGCCTTGCGGGGAAGCATCGAACGCTACTTCGATTTTGCCCAAACCTATCCTGAACTGTTCGAACTCTGTTTCCAACGACCGATTCCCGGTTTTGTCCCATCGGAAGCGGCATTGGCGGAAAGTTTCGGGCTGTTGGCGGAATCCCGCGAGGTCTTTGCCCGCCTATTAACCGCCAACAACATTGAAACCGGTATGACGGTTGAACAAGCCCATGACCTGATTATTGCGATCACGCATGGAATAGCCGCCCTCCATCGCGCCAACGAACCACACCTACCACGCGGTGAGGGACGTTTTGGTAGTTTAATTCCCCTCGCCACTGACCTACTCCTGCGCCAATGGGGTCTTGCCCGATAACGGGTTTTTGCCCGCGACCACTAAGGAGTTTGGAATGTCTGTCTCGCTTATCTCCCATCCCGTGACCCCTTCTGTCCAATCTGCCCGTACCATTGCCGAGCCAAGCTGTGAGGTTGCCTTTCAAAGGGCAACGGCAGAAATGGATCGCTTTCTTAAATTGCTGGAGTCGCTTGCGCCCGACGATTGGAACCAACCAACCATGTGTACAGGGTGGGCGGTGCGTGATATTGTGGCACATCAGGCAGGAGCGTATAGCGGATGGGCAACTTTCGGTGAATTCCGCCGCCAATTGATGACCCCTACCGCCAAAGGGCAGGATAAAATAGATGCCATCAATGCTCAACAAGTGCAGAAACGGGCAGAGCGTACCCCCGCCGAATTGATTGCCGAACTCCGCGATCTTGCCCCTAAAGCAGTCCTCAATCGCAAAAATTTACCGGCGTTGATTCGTTGGATGCCGGTGCCGCCGACGGCGGATTATCCGAAAATGACGATGGGTGAACTAGCCGATTTCATCTATGCCCGCGATACATGGATGCACCGTATTGATGTGTGCATATCGGTAGGTATAGAGCCGTCCCTCACCTCCGACCATGATCGGGCGGTCGCTGAACTGATTATGCGCGACCTCGATAAATACTTGACTTCGCGCCTTAAGGGGGCAACAGTAGACTATAGTTTAACGGGTCCGTTGGCGGGAGTGTATCGTTATGGTGCAGGGCAGACGGCAGACGCACAACTTACCGTAGATGGGCTGACCTTCCATCTCCTTGCTTCAGGGCGGCTTTCCCCGCAGGCGGCACAATCCAAGATTCATATTGAGGGGAATCGGGAGGTGGCGGCGCGGGCAATCGCCCACACGAAAGTGATGTATTAGAACGGCGTTGCGTGGTACGTGAATTTAAGACAAATCTCCGCGTTTTCTGTAAGTCACCTTTTGTCCTACACCTCCAAATAATAAGAGAAACCGGGTTTCGGAATGGCAAAAACCTGGTTTCTCTATTTCAGTACTTCCAACCCCAACACCTTTATACACTATGAACTATGCAATATGCACTACGCTTGCTTCGCCCGCCACACCGCCAAGGCACGGTCAAAAATGGCGCGGCGCACTTCATCGGGAGTGCTTTGGGCTGTTTCTTTTAAGGCACTCGGATT
>CBKYSX010000295.1:0-5618 GCA_966690745.1 uncultured Ardenticatenales bacterium | reverse complement strand
AGGAGGTCTAGATCGCCCGCAGGAATGTCCATCGGTTGCCTCTTCCCTTTTCACAAAAAGCCAGATTGGCAGGGTTTCTTAAAGAGAAACGTGGTCATTGGAACCCAAAGACCACGTTTAATCTACCCTTATATCAATATCGCTTTAGAATTGCCAGTAGGCATCATTGACACCCAACGGCATCCCCTGCCCGGTGCTGGGGGCATTAATGGTGACTTCTTGTACCGTGCCATCGGTATCCACCCAGCGAATAGAACGGGACGCTTCCAGTGCATCCACCAGCTCCCGTGCCTCCCCCTCACCGATACTAAGCCGTTCGGCAAGCACCTCCGCCATCATATCGCGCCCTTCATCCCGCCCGGCGCGGAGTTCAGTCCCGAAATGTTCTTTCAGGTGTTGAACTGCATCGCTCATACTGATGTCGTTTGCCATAGTGTTTCTCCCCTTTGCTTGATCATGATAGAAATTACGCGCTTCCGCCAATGGAGCAATGGGTTAACCATAATGTACTGTGGCATTATGGTTAACCATGTAACTTCTATCCATTACCCCTTCACCGACCCCGCCATCATCCCGCGCACGAAATAGCGTTGCAGGGCAAAGAAAACGGTCAGGGGCAGAATCATCGAAACAAATGCCCCGGCGGTCAGCAAGTGCCAATCCTGCCCGTATTGCCCGATGAAGCCCAACAGCCGTTGCGTCAACACCTGCACACGCGGGTCTGCCCCCAGGAAGACCAATGCAATCAGCAGGTCATTCCAGGTCCACAGGAATTGGAAGATAGCAAAGGAGGCGAGCGCAGGCATCGTAAGCGGCAGAATCAGGTTGGTGAAGATCGTAAAGTGGTTTGCCCCATCGAGGAAGGCGGATTCAAAGATGTCGCGGGGTATCGTGCTGATGTAGTTGTAAAGCAGATAGACCGCCAATGGCAAGCCAAAGCCTGCGTGTGCCAACCAGACCCCCAGATAAGTCCCCCCCAAATCCAGGCGCACATAATCCTGTAAGAGCGGAATCAGCGCGATCTGGAGGGGCACAACAAGTAAAGCGACAATTAAGATGAACCCCGCCCTCCTACCGGGGAAGCGTATCCACGCAAAGCCATAAGCGGCAAAAGCGGCAATGAGGATCGGAATAATCGTGGAGGGAATTGCTACTGTTATGGTATTAAAAATGTTCGTCCCAATATTGGCATTCTCGCGCCCCGGTTCGATGACTTGTCCTTCGCGGGGCACCCCCAACACCGTCCGATAGTTATCCAGCGTCCATTCCGCACCGCCGGGATTGGAAAAGACCGTCCACCAACCTGAAGTTCGCACAGCGTTGGCGGAACGGAAGGAACTGATAAACAAACCGAAGGTGGGCGTTACCCACATCAGCGCGAGAACAATCAGAGTACCGTAGACGAAAACGGTTCCCAACGGACTTTTTCCGGCACCAACGGTTGGACTTTCATTGCTTGACATTAGAACGCCTCCGATTGTTTGCCGAATTGCCGCAGGTTGGAAATCATCACAGGCAGAACCGCGATTAACAGCACAATCGCAATGGCTGAGGCACGTCCGTAATCGAATTGACGGAACATCTGGCTGTATTGCACGTTGGCAATCACCTGCGTTCCGGCGTTCCCCCCGGTCATGGTCTGCACCACGTCAAATATTTTGAGCGTGAAGAGAATGATGGTGGTGGCAACCGTAATAATCGTTCCCTGAATGTAAGGAATCGTGATACTACGGAAAATCTGGACTTCGTTCGCTCCATCAATCCGTCCGGCTTCCAACAGGTCGGCGGGCATCCCTTTGATAGCTGCCGAAAAAATAATCATGGAGTAACCCGTTTGGAGCCATATCAGAATAGCGATGAGGAAGAAGGTGTTCCAGGGCTGTAAGAGAAGCCACCCTTGCGGGTCGCCGCCAAAATAGGTGACAATTGCATTCAACAACCCGATTTGGGGCGCACCGGGGGGGCGAAATTCGTAGACGAAACGCCAGATCACCGAAGCACCCACCATCGAAATCACCATCGGCATAAAAATCATTGCCTTGACGACAGTTTCGAAGGTGGGGTTGGTGCGGTCTGCCAGTACCGCAATGAGTAGTCCGAATCCTACACTAAGGGTGGTACCAAAAATCAACCATAGAAGGTTATTGCGGAAAGATTGGAGCATTTCCGCACTGGTGAAGGCATAGATGTAGTTATCTAGTCCGACAAACACTTCACCATTCGCATCAAAAAAACTGGCGATGAAGGAACGGATGGTCGGCAATGCCAGATACCATATTAAGATGGCAAGGGCGGGTCCCACGAAAACATAGGGAGTGAGCCGTCGTTTCCATGCATCCGGCAGTTGCTCAATGACGAAGTTGGCAACTGAGAAGAGTGCCCACACGCCGCCAACGCCCCACACAATGGCGACAATAGCGGTGATAGCCGGTGGAACATTGGTGTCCCGCAGGAAGATAAACCCTTGCCATAAGACAACGAAGGTAACAAGGGGTACAAACAGGGAGACCAGTATCCGCCCCACTCCGGTGGTGAGCCAGGTCACGATACCGCCACCCTCTTTTGTCTTGAGAGTTGCTGGTATTTCTTGGATATTTGCCATCTCGAAACTCCTGAAAGTGGTCTGCGGCACATGCCAGACACCGGGTATTCGGTTGAAACAGCACCGAAGGGGACAAACGAGCATCGGGTAGTGAGTATTGAGAACCTCACCCCCGAACCCCCTCTCCATTATGGGGAGGGGATTCGGGGTAAATTCTCAATACTCACGACTCACTATTCCCTCTGATGGGGACGATCATCATTGCGTTGCGGCATCAATATCGGCAAGCGCATCATCGAGACTGCGTGAGCCTGTCACCCAGTCGGTGATACCTTTCCAGAAGGCGCGGTTGGTTTCGCTCACCATGTTATCCGAACCATCAAAACGGGCGGCTTCGGCGGCAACAATCGTTTCCGCCATCGTGCGTTCCAGTTCGGTCGGATAAATGCTGAAGTCCTGCCCTTTATGGGGGAACAACGCGCCCCCGTTCGCCGCCCATGTGGTCGTAGATTCGAGAGTACCGAGGAACTCGATAAATTTGCGAACTTCGGGACGGTCATTGCCTTCTAACACTACGAAAACATCACCACCGACTTCAAGTGCAGGCGGAATATCGGGGTTGATGGATGGCATGATGAAGACACCCAACTGGTTGTCTAGGTCCGCCTGGACTTCTTCTTGCAAGAAGCCGGTAACGAAACTTCCTTGCATATGAAGCCAGCAGTTGGGCGGGTCTGTGAAGAGGTAAGTTGCCGCCAACGGCACATCGGTCAAGGCAATGGTGGTTTGACCACCATAAACCGCTTCGGGGTCGGTCCAGATGGAGCCGAGTGTTTCAAAGGCGGCTTTGACTTCGGGGGAAGAGAAGGGCAATTCTCCGGCAACCCATTGGTCGTAGACTTCGACAGATTGGGTGCGGAGCATGATATTTTCGATCCAGTCGGTGCCTTTCCATCCCGTGGCATCCCCGGCGGCAATCCCTTCACACCAGGGAGCAGTACCGCTTGCCTTCATTTCTTCGGTCAATGCCATCAGTTCGTCCCATGTCGTGGGAACAGTGTATCCTGCGGCTTCAAAGGCGGGCTTGTTGTACCAAATCCACCCTTTGGCGTTGACGCGGTGGAACATCCCATAGGGTGTACCGTCAAAGGAACCGAGTGCCTGCCAGTCAGGCGCGTAGTTTTCTTCGAATTTAGCGAGGGCTTCGGGCCAAAGCGGGACGAGGTTGCCATTCGCGGCAAGGCGGGCGGCACCACCCGGTTGCGGGAAGGCGGCAATATCGGGGGCATCCCCGGCTTGTACACGCACTTCAATCGCTGTGTCAAAGTCATTCGTACCAACATAGGTTACGTTGATGCCGGGGTTCGCGGCTTCAAAATCGGCAATGGTTTCGTTGAAGACACTCTCTTCAGCGCCGGTAAAAGCACCCAGAATCAAGACTTCGCCGGTATCGGCACCGGGTTCGACGGGTTCGCTACCCGTATCGCCACCCGTGTCGCCTCCTGTATCTCCACTCGTACCACCCGTATCGCCACCATCGGCACCGGGCGTGGCGGCGGCACCGCCACAAGCGGAAAGAATCAGGGTGACAAGCATCAATAAAACAAGGATGTGGGAACGTGCTTTCATAGAACGGAACTCCTCTTTCTTAGATGAGTAGGGAAGACCCATTGGATGTTGTGCGACGGTCAACAATCTTCTTTAGATGTTGCTTGGCTCCTTTCTTGGCATTCTTCTACGGTACGGGTTATGGCATAGAGGGAACCCCTCTGAAAACCCGGAGAAGGTAAATTGAGGTTGGGATGATGGGGAGAGACATACCCCTATCCTTCAGATATACGACCACTGTACGATACGTTGTTACCGTAGCCTAAATTGTCCCCAACATGTGCCGGATAGACAAGGACAAGCCCATAAACGAAAGTTGGTCGTAACGACGAGGGGTGTAGACGAGGAAAAGGTGGGATTACGGAGAATAAAGTGTTACCTGATGGACGGCTCCGTCCCATGTTTGCTGACTGAACACACCCTTGTCTTCAGCCCTGCGACACCCGGCAAAACCCCTTAATCCATCACAATCAGCAACCTTATCAGGTTGCTGTTGATTTCTTGTGTAGAGGGAGGTGCTCGTCATGACCTTCCCTATCGTATTATTCAGTGCGTTGCCCTGAGCCATAAGAGGGAAAAATGGGGGCGGCACTGCGGAAATGCCTTAATCCGGTAGTGTATAGGAAACCCTGTTTTTTGGAAAGAACGTTACGATTGTGATTGTGTGCTTGTAACGGATTACAAAAATTTGGCTTTCACCGCTTGCTATTTTGTCTGAAAATGGGAATCTTCACCGTGTTCCGGTGCACCGCGAACGTTCACGGTTTTACTATACGATTAAATAATTGAGATGTCAAGCATTATTTGGAAAGAATTTTCAACAGGATTAAAGGCAAGAATTGCACACTTATTCCCGGTTGTTATAGGCAAGCCCTATTCAACACCCTACCCCCTAGCGGTGGATTCGCGGGGGACAAGACGAACCGGCAATTCCAACACAGGAGTAAGCGGTTCCGCCGGTTGCATCATCGCTAAAACACGCCGCATTGCCGCTTGTCCCAGCGCATATTTGTCATAGTGAATCGTGGAGAGTGAAGGGGTCACGATTTCCGTAAGAGGTAAATTATCAAAGCCAATGACGGCACAATCCTGCGGAACGCGATACCCCATATCGTGACATGCCCGCATTGCCCCCATCGCCATCAAATCGTTGTAGCCAAAGATGGCAGTCACCGTAGGAATCTGTTGAAGGAGTTTTCGGGTGGCGCGGTAGCCGCCCCGGAGCGTCGGCGTATCATACACAATCCGATGCGGGGACACATCCATATGGTGTTTCTGCAATGTATCTTGATAGGCGGTCACTCTACGCTTACTACTATGAATGTGTATGTGATTGGCAACCATTCCGATACCAGTATGCCCGCACTCAATTAAATGCTCTACCGCTAAAACAGCACCTTGATAAATATCTATGGTGATGGTGTTAATATGGGGATGCTCAACCGTGCGATTGATTAATACCACTGGG
>CBKYSX010000294.1:0-5656 GCA_966690745.1 uncultured Ardenticatenales bacterium | reverse complement strand
GAAGCATGATAGCCATTCGGCAACGGGGTAGCAGGTGTAACCCGCGCTACTTCGTTGCGCCGATCTTGTGCTTCTTTGGCGGCGGCGGTACGCACCACAAATTTAAGCGATACCATGCCGCCAATGTGCCGTTCGAGGGTTTGTTTGATCATCCGTTGCAGGCGATTTTCAAGCCATTCAACGGCGTAGGGGCTGGGGGTGCTAATGACATAACAATCCCCTTCCTGTCCTACCAATTCAGTTCCCTTCATCCACGTATCGAAGGTGGCACGGGTTAGTTGGAGTTGGATATCACCGAGGGCGGCATCCCAGGTACGTTTTAGGTCAGATTCCATAACAACATGGCTCCCTTGCCACTGGGGAGCTCGCGGCGCTCAGCAAGGGGGGAGTCGCGTCCGCAAGCAGAGAGAAAATAATAATTAAACCTGTTGGGTGGCTCTCCTTGCAACCAACAGGTCTAACCTTGAAAGTATCGGGTATTGAGTCAGGCGTATTGAGAAAATGTTGTTTGCGGATTCCGCTCCTCTCGGAAACACGGAAACGCACAAGGTCATAATGGCTTATTTCTCACTACACAACGCTCAATACTCTGTCGTCGGGTCGTTGTGGAAGTTCCATTGTAACAGAGTGGTGGGTATGATACAAGGAGGGGGGGAAAAATCAAATTGGGAAATTTGTACGTAGAAGAGGGTTGAAGTTCTCTGAATGCCCCTTTTTGGTACAATGGGCAACGCGAATGGAAAGCAAAAAGTGAATGCAGACCCTTGCTTCCGCTTAATTTCACGTTTCTGCGTTCCCAGATACAAAATCGCCCTATTCCAGAATGTACCCTTCTTATGACCCGTCTCCATCTTCAACTTGCTTTAGACCTCGGTACCCTGGATCAATTGGTACAATTGGTTCAGATGGCAACCCCTTATATAGATAGTATCGAAATCGGTACCCCCTTGCTGATTCGGGATGGGATTGAAACCCTCCACGCCATTCGTCCTTATGTGGATGGAACCAACGTATCCCTTTTTGCCGATAGCAAAATTTCGGATGAGGGAGCCGCGATTGCTAAACTATGTTACGACGCAGGGGCGGATACGATTAGCGTGGTGGATGGGGCAAGCACCCGTACTTTGAAAGCGGTACGGGCGGTTGCAGATGAGCGGGGTAAACAGGTATGGGTGGATTTGATGTATCACAGCAATCCGATCTTACGGGCGCGTACCCTCGCGCCATATGCCGATGGTTTTGTGGTGCATCGCCCCGAAACCGGCTTTCCCCCCCAATTGCTAGAAGGCTTGTTGATTATTGACCGCCCGATTCGGATTGCCGGGGGATTAACTTTAGAGATTGCACGGCGCGAAATGGAAGCGCGGCAACATAGTAACATTACTCTGCATGAAGGCATCGTGGTTGGACGTGCCATCACGGAGGCAGAGGATATTGAAGGGGCGTTGAAGGCATTTGCAACATTGTGTAGAAGGTAGCGAGCAGTGAGTATTGAGAAACGACCCCGCGGTACTCTGTCTCTTCCGGTAAGGATAAGGGATGAAGGGTGAGGTCGCTCTTTTCTCAATACCCAATACTCACTGCTCATTTCTCGCCGTTTGATCAGGAGGAGCCATGATTCTCAGTACCACCGCCACTATTCAAGGGCTGGATGTCTATGAATACCTCGGTGTTGTGACGGGCGAAGCGATTTTAGGCGCCAATATTTTCCGCGACATGTTTGCCGGAATCCGCGACATCGTGGGGGGTCGTGCCAGTGGTTATGAAAAGGAACTGCGCCGCGCCCGCCAGATTGCGATGGATGCGATGGAAGATCAGGCGCGTCAATTGGGCGCGAATGCCGTGATTGGCATTGATATTGATTACCAGACCGTGCAAATCAATGATGGCGGCAGTATGTTAATGGTCTCCGTCAGTGGTACCGCGTTGAAGGTAGGGTAGCCGAACAAAGTAGTAACAAAGTGCATATTGCATAGTGCATAAAGGCAAGCGTGTCTGTCAGATTTGGTCGTTGTCGTTTATGCAATATGCACTATGCAATATGTAATAAGGCAACACACAAGAAAGGAAAACCACAACCATGTCTCTTGGACGCAAACTCGACCCTCGCCCGATGGAGGGCGAAATTACCGTAACTCAACTGGTAGACGAGTTTTTTTATGCCTACAATGCCGCCCGTTTGCGGGAAGCAGCGCGCCTGTTCGCCGATAAATGTTCGGAGGATGATGTGACGGTGGGCGTAACGCTTTCAGGCGCGTTGACCCCGACAGGCTTGGGTACCGCCGCAATTGTCCCGTTAATGGAAGCGGGGTTGATTGATTGGATGATTTCAACGGGTGCAAACCTCTACCATGATTTGCACCGGTCATTGGGCTTCGCGCTCTATCAAACCTCGCCTTTTACGGACGATGTGCAATTGCGGGATGAAGGGGTCATTCGTATTTATGACATCGTGTTTGACCAGGAAGTGTTGCTGAAGTCCGATGCCTTTGTGCGGCAGGTGCTGGCGCAACCGGAATTTACGGGACGCATGAGTACTGCCGAAGTGCATTACCATTTGGGGCGGTATGTGCGCGAATTTGAACGCCAGCGCAATTCACCGGTGCGCTCGCTACTAGGGGCGGCATACGAATGTGGGGTTCCGATTTACACCTCGTCGCCGGGGGATAGCACCCTGGGCATGAACCTTGCCGCCATGCAGTTGGGCGGTAAAGATATTGGCTTTGACCCTGAAGCGGATGTCAACGAAACCACGGCGATTGTATTCAACGCGAAAAACAGTGGCGGTAAAAGTGCGGTAGTTATTTTCGGCGGGGGGTCGCCCAAAAACTTCGCGCTACAAACCGAGCCGCAAATTCAGGAAATCATGGGGATTCCCGAAAAAGGGCACGATTATTTCATCCAAATTACCGATGCCCGCCCCGATACAGGCGGCTTATCCGGCGCAACTCCGGGCGAAGCCGTGACTTGGGGCAAAATTGACCCGGAACAACTGCCCGATACGGTGGTCTGCTACACCGACAGCACGATTGCCATGCCCATTATGGCGGCATACGCGCTGGGCAAAGGCAAACGCCGCCCGCTCAAACGGCTCTATGACCGCCGCGCCGCGTTGCTGGATGGCTTGTTGCAAGCATACAACACCCACCGCCCGGATGACGAAAAGTTTACGATTGAGTAGGACAGGACGCAGGAAGCAGAAACGACAACGGCATACCACAAAGTACACAAAGGTCACAAAGACGGCAGGCATTTTTTGTAGGGGTGGGTCAAGTGAACCAATACATTCCTAAATGAACCCCTTGACCCGCCCGCCGTTAAACCGATTCCGAAATCAACAGAAGTAGGGGCGTAGCATCCGCACCCTGTTCTTACGTACCGCGATTTCCTTATGTATGAAATGGTATTAAGGGGCGGATGTGGAGGAGAACGGATGCTACGCCCTGTCGTATCTCCCGTTTTACATAGAGATATTCCCGTCCTCATCATAGGAGTAGCCGAATAAGATGGAGTACCACTTTTTACCTCCCGAAAATTTTTTGGGATTGGATGAAGAAACATCCGCGTTGGAAAATGCGGCGGTGATTGTCCTGCCCATTCCGTACGAAGCCACCGTCAGTTATAGCGGTGGCACGAAGCACGGACCCCGCGCCATTATCAACGCCTCCATGCAGGTCGAACTCTTTGACCGTGAACTGAACCGCGAGTATGGCGCGGAATACGGGGTTCATACCCTGCCCCCCCTTGCGGTGAATCTCCAATCCCCCGAAGTCATGGTGCAGAACATTGAAGCCGCCGTGCGCGACCTTGCCGCCAATCACTCCAAAAAACTGATTTTTGTGTTGGGGGGGGAACATTCAATTACGAGTGGCGTGGCAAAAGGGGTCGCCACCGCTTTAGAAGCGCAACGCCCGATGTTGGTGCAATTGGATGCCCACAGCGACCTGCGCGATGAATACGAAGGGTCGCCTTATTCCCACGCCAGCATTTCGCGCCGTCTGCTCGAAGCAGGGTGGGAAATTGTGCAAATCGGGATTCGCTCTGTTTGTCAGGAAGAGATGGATGTGATTCGCGCCAATGATGAAGGGGTGACGGTTCTGTTTGCCGATGAGGTTCACGCCGACCCGCAACAGTGGAAAGCCACCCTTGCCCAGAAAGTGCGTGGGCGCGATGTCTTCTTGACGATTGATATTGACGGGCTGGACCCCTCCCTCGTTCCCGCCACCGGCACCCCGGAACCGGACGGGCTGACGTGGCAGGAAGCCATTAGTGCGATTCGGATTGTCACTCAATACGCAGGGCGAATTCTGGGCGCGGATTGTGTCGAACTTGCCCCGGTTCCCGGACACCACGCCAGCGAGTTTATTACTGCAAAGTTGATTTACAAGACCATGAATCTGATTATGAAGGCGCGGGAAAAATGAGAGTTTTTGTGTGGGTACGGTAAGGCTATTTAATCGTGTTCCACAACGCAGTAGTATGTACAGGAAAGAAAGGGGTGGTTCTAACAATCGCCCCTTTTTTCTGAAAAATACTCGAACCTCTATTCTGTTTTACTTATTTGTAGTCGTCACGATTTTTACCAAACCATCCTCAATACAGTTGTAATTTCCCACTTTCTACAGGAGCCATCCCCATGACCCAACAACCCCAAACCTTTTCGACTAAATTTAACCCGTGGCTGGAAATTCTCTATCGTCCCCGCACGACGATTCGGCGTATTATCCAATTGGATCCGAAACGGGGTGTCTATCTGTTGGCAGGGATGGCAGGTTATGCCCAATTTCTTGATAATGCGATGGAGCAAACGTTGGGAAATAATATGGGGTTGCTGGCAATTTTAGGGTTGGGTTTACTGGTTGGTCCCATCGCAGGCATCATCAGTCTGGCAGTCTCAACCTTCGTAGTGGGATTTGTAGCCCGACGGTTGGGTGGTGCGGCAGAATCCGAAGATACCATGGCGGCATTGGCGTGGGCGCAAGTTCCTGCCGTGGTGACATTGGCATTAGCGGCAATCCAAATTCTGATTTTCGGGGGCGACATTTTCAAAAGTGAAATCCCCCTCATCGAAACCAATCCCGCGTTGGCAATTATTTTTATTCCCATCGCGGCGGCGGGAATTCTCATTTTGCTTTGGCAATTAATATTGACCGTATTAACCGTGGCAGAAGCCAATCGTTTTTCGATTTGGCGTAGTATCGCCACCCTTTTGATTTCCGCTCTGGTGGTGGTGGTTCCCTTTGCGGTCTGTTTTCTTGCGGTTCGCTAAACAAGTATGATTCAAGAAACGCCTGTCGTTCCACCCCCACCTTTTAATCCGTGGAAATCTATGTGGTTTCATCCCCGTGCCACGATTCGGAAAGTCGTAGAACGTGACCCGACTGAGGATGTGGATCGGATTGCTGTCTTAATAGGTATTACCCAACTTTTGGGACAGAATAATATGGTGGATGGCTCGTTTCAATCAACGTTGGTGCTATTAGCGTTTGCGGCATTGTTGGGTCCGGTGTTAGGGTTAATCGGGATTCGGATCAATGGGGCAATTTCCGGGTTTATCGGACGAAGGTTGGGTGGGGAAGCTACTAACGAAGAGGTACGCGCCGCCTATGCGTGGTCGGCATTGCCGGGAATTGCTATACTTCCTCTTCAAATACTG
>CBKYSX010000293.1:0-5670 GCA_966690745.1 uncultured Ardenticatenales bacterium | reverse complement strand
GATTACCGCAGGGGAAAATGAGAAAGAAACCGAGTTTTCAACGGCAGAAACTCGGTTTCGCCGCTTTGTTCTTCTCGATTCCTCTAATAGTCGTACCACCCCTTGCTCGTTTTGCGCCCCAGATTGCCGCTTTCCACCTGTTGCCGTTGGCGGAAAGAAGGGCGGAAGCGGGGGGCATGGTGGTATGCTTCGTAGACACTGTTAGAGGCGGCATAATTAATATCAATACCGATGAGGTCTTGCAATTCAAAGACCCCCATCTTAAAGCCGCCCCCTTCGCGTAATAAACGGTCAATCGTTGCCGCGTCCGCTACATTTTGCTCTAACAGGCGCAACCCCTCCAAATGGAAAGGGCGGGCGACCCGATTGACAATAAAGCCGGGGACATCTTTTGCCC
Organism: uncultured Ardenticatenales bacterium; assembly: GCA_966690745.1. Lineage (GTDB taxonomy): Bacteria > Chloroflexota > Anaerolineae > Ardenticatenales > Ardenticatenaceae > CBKYSX01. The sequence continues at coordinate 5,273 of CBKYSX010000293.1, read as the reverse complement.
GCACCGGTTGTTTGCCCATCTTTTCGGCAAGCGCGAAGATTGTATCTGCCACAGCAGAGTCGGTTTGCACCCCGGAAATCACTTCCACCAAAGGCAGAATCGGCGCGGGATTAAAAAAGTGCATTCCGACCACGCGTTGGGGATTCGGCACCCCCGCCGCAATCTGAGTGACGCTGAGCGTGGAGGTATTGGTGGCAAGAATCGCAGATGGGGCAGTGTGGGCGGCAAGGTCGGCAAAGATTTTCTGCTTCAGCTCTAACCGTTCGGGAGCCGCCTCAATCACGACTTGTGCCGGGTGCATATCCGCAAGGCTACTGGTGGGAGTAATCCTTTCCAGCAGGGCTGTACGTGCCTCTGCACTCATGCGACCCTTCTCCACCAATTTTTGCAGGGTCGCGCCCAGTTTCCCGATTGCTTTTTCGACAACCTCATCGGTAATGTCGTACAACACCACCCCGTAGCCGCTCTGCGCCGCCACCTGCGCGATGCCCGCGCCCATGGTTCCCGCGCCAATCACGCCAATCGTGTGAATGTCGTTTAATTCCATCTTCTTAGACCCATAGTGCATAGACGGCGGGACATTTAAGAATGATTTGCCTTTATGCACTATGCAATAACAATTAATTCCGTCTGCGGCTCGCCCAAAAAGACCGCTCCGTCTTCCGTAACAAGCACATCTTCTTCAATCCCGACATAGCCATAGCCCGGCACCGCAAGCCCCGGTTCGACGGTGTAGACATGCCCTGCTTCAAGGGGGCGGTAGGGCATATCGCCATATCGTTCCCACGTTGGACCTAACACCCCGCCGCCGTCATGCACGGCGCGTCCGAGGTGGTGTCCGGTGGCGTATTGGTAGGATTCGTAGCCCGCTTCGGTAATCACGCGGCGGGCGATGGCATCAATTTCATGCCCCAACGCCCCCGGTTGCATCGCGGCAACGGCGGCTTGAATCGCCTTTACCACCGTTTCAAAGCCTTTGCGAACCGGTTCGGGAATTTCCGTTTCGCCTTCGCCCATCACATATGCCATGCGCTGAATATCGGAGCAGTAGTCGTTCTGAACCACGCCAAAATCGAAGTGAATCAATTGACCGCGCTGAATTTGCAGGTCGCCGGGCGGGGTGTGCCCGACCACGCTTTCCGGTCCGGCATTGATAATTGGACAGCCGTTCGCTTCCCATGCGGTGCGTAAGCCCCGTTTGGCAACTTCGGCATGGAAAACATCTGCCAGTTGCCGTTCGCTCATGCCGACGCGCATGGATTCCACCGCCACATCATAAATTTCAAATGTGGTGTCTACGGCGGCGGTGATGCGTTCTACCTCGGCGGCGGTTTTACGGGTGCGGAGCGCACCGACTAACTTTTCAGCAGAGACCAACCGTTCTACGTAGGGGGTTCCGTCCAGATAATCTAATAATTTCAGGTACATACCATAAGACAACCCATCTGCAAGCACATCATCTTTGGAAAAGTTGATCGCAATCGTGCGCGGGTTCAACCGTTCAATAGTCGCCTTGAACTCCGGCAGGATGGATTCATGGTAGCCCAGAATGGTATCATACGCCCCCAACAGGCGGGCGGGTTCGGTGTCATAATGCCCCATGATGGCAATTCGTTCGCCCGTGCGCGTCAGGATGAAAGCACTTTGCCACGTCACATCATGCCCGTAAATCAAATCCAGCAGGGGGTCGCCCGCCACCGACGATTCACGGACGAAGGTGAGCCAGCAATCAATATCGAACTCTTGAAGAATGGAAATGGCTTGAGCAACTTTTTCTTGAACCAGGGTGGACATGTAGCTGTATCCGTTACGTGTTTGGGCGCGAGGTTGACACCCCACGCTGATATGGCAAGCCTGCTCAAGCAGGCTAAGGAAAAGTGATTTGACCTGTAGGGCAATCTTTGTGGTCGCCTGTTCCGCCGCACCCCATCGGGCGACCACAAGGGTACACCTCTACAGTAGAATGGATGACTAGCCGTTGTCGTTTATCCTACGACTTACCTGTCTCCGTCAACCATTTATAAAACAACACCGTGGCGTGGTACGTCCCGTCACTGCTGAGGGCAAAGTTGGGGATGAGTCCGGCGCGGGTGTAGCCCATTTTGGGGTAGAAGGATTCCGCTACACTGCCCTCCTGCGTATCCAGCACCAATAAGGTGCGCCCCACCTGCCGCGCCTGTTCTTCTACGGCTTCCATCAGGGCGCGGGCAAGCCCCTGTTGGCGAAAGTCCTGATGCACCATCATTTTCTGCACCTCGGCACGATGGGGCGCGTTCACCTGGGTTGCCAGTGCGAGTTGGACGCACCCTGCCACTCGTTCCTGCTCTTTTGCCACCAACAGATAGAGCGTTCCATCGGCAATCTGCACCGCCCCTTTGCGCCAGAACGTTTCCGCCGTTTCCCGCGCCAACGGAGCCAGAAAACTGACCGCCGCTCCGCCATTGACAGCATTTTGCAACAATGCCACCAATTCGGCTAAATGGGTTTCGATATCAGAGGCGGAAAGGGAGGTGATGGTCATGGCGGGATGGTGCGTGTTGCGTAACGCGTGATGCGTGAATTTAGGAAACGTTCTGGTGGTTCTAAAAGGATACCGATTAGCAAATAACCCCACCCCGCCCTAAAGGGACGAGGCTAATAAACACGGTCGCCGTTTGCTTTTTAGCCCCGCCCCTTTAGGGCGGGGAACCATTATGCCAACCCGACATTTTCCTTCCATAACATCACGAACCCCTAAAATTGGCTTTGCGCTTTTCGAGGAAGGCGTTTACCCCTTCCTTATGGTCGCCGGTGCGTCCCGCCAGTTCCTGTAAATCGGCTTCCACTTCCAATGCCTCTTCAAGGGTGCTGTCGGCGGTTTTGGCGAGGGCGCGTTTAATCAACCCGATGCCTTTGGTGGGCATGGCGGCGAGTTGGGCGGCAAGGGCGTTGACTTCGGGCAGTAAATCTTCGTGGTTGACCACCACTTTGTTTAACATGCCCCATTCATACGCTTCCTGCGCCGACACTTTGCGCCCGGTCAACATCATTTCGGTGGCGCGGGTCGGTCCGATCAGGCGTGGCAGGGTCCAGGTGGAACCGGTATCAGGAATCAAACCGATGTTGATAAATGCCTGAATAAAGCTGGCGTTGGGGCTGGCATAGCGCAAATCACAGGCAAGCACCAAACCCATCCCCGCGCCCGCCGCCACGCCATTCACGGCGGCAATCACCGGTTTTTCGACTTCGGAAAGCCTTTTGAGAACGTGATTCCATGTGTGGCGCAGGTGTTCGCCATAGCTGACAGACCCTTCCCGTTCCTGCACCGAAGCAAGGTCTTGCCCCGCGCAGAAGCCGCGCCCTGCCCCTGTTACAATCACGGCACGCACAGTCGCGTTCCGTTGCGCCTGTTTGAAGGCATCGGCAAGTTCGCCTAACAGTTGGTCTGTGGCGGCATTCAGTTTATCGGGACGATTCAACGTGATGGTCAGAACGTTGCCCTCGATCTCGTATAAAATCGTTTCGTATGCCATACGTACTCCTCAAAGGTAGAGGAAGGAGGGAGAGGTAGAAGGAATGCATAGAGGGGAAAACAATGTAATTGGGATTGTTGTTTCCGCCTTCCGCGTTATTTCCTCTGCCTCTCCCTCAACCCTCTACCTCTCTCAAGTTTTCCACAAAGTTATCCATTTATCCACAGGTTTGGATAGGAACCTGTGGATAAATGGTCTAAAAACGGTCTAAACGGGGTTCCGTGTCGGGAAAATGGGTAGCCTCGTGATGATTTCCCCGCCCTAAAGGAGCGGGGCTATTCAATACGACTATCCCCGATGACGGGATGGTTTGTTTTACAGAATCCCGTATTCAATAGCCCCATCCTTCAGGTTGGGGGAAGTCATCGCGGGTATCCGTTTTCTGCGCCCCGCGTCCTGTTCCTATTTTCCCTGCCAATTCGCCTTCCGTTTTTCAATAAAGGCGGAAACCCCTTCGTCTTTGTCTTCGCTGGAGAAGAGCAGATAGAAAATTTTGCGTTCCACATCCAACGCCTGATCCTGCGTCATCTCTTCCGCTTTTAGCACCGATTCTTTCGCCAGTTGCAGGGCAAGCGGGGCTTTGCTGGCAACCACCCGCGCCAATTCCAATGCTTTTTCCAGATAGAGTTCGGTAGGCACAACCCGATTAACCAAGCCCGCGTCTAACATCTGTTTGGCGGACATCATCTCGCCGGTTAATACCATTTCCATGGCGCGGAATTTGCCAACGGCGCGGGTAAGCCGTTGGGTGCCGCCCGCCCCCGGCATGATGCCAAGATTGATTTCGGGTTGCCCGAACCGTGCGCTTTCCGAGGCGACAATCATATCGCAGTGCATGGCGAGTTCACAGCCGCCCCCCAGACAAAAACCGCTCACAGCGGCGATAATCGGCTTCGGAAATTCCTTCACCGACCGCCATTCCTTAAAGCGATAACTTTTTAACATATCTACGGGGGTTTTGCCTGCAAACTCATTAATATCCGCGCCCGCCGCAAATGCCCGTTCGTTGCCGGTGAGTATCACACAGACGCAACTTTCATCCTGCGCCAGTGTGTCAAAGGCGTGTGCCAGTTCCGACATCAGGGCGCGGCTGAGGGCGTTCAGTTGTTTGGGGCGATTCAACCGAATCAGGGCAACTCCTGCTTCGGGTCGTTCGACAAGGATGTTTTCGTAGTCCATAAATAGTTCCTGTCTGCCAACATCCCCACCATGAGTTGCGCTACACTCCACTCATGGCTACCACAGAGCTAAACGACCACGACTTTTCACTGTAAAGCCGTTAGCTTAGTGGTAGCCCCTGGTGGAGCGATAGCGGAACCGGGGGTGGAAATGGAAATGACGAGATTTTTATTCAATCGTCTCCGCCGTAAAGACCGTTACTAATTCGCCCGCAAAGCCCATCAGGTCTTGCCCCGCCGCCGCGTTTTCGGGGGAGCGGAGCGCGGCGCGGAAGGTGTCTTTGTCGCTGAACCACATTTCAAACATTAAATAGGGGTTGGTGTCGCCCATCATCGTGCGGGTGACTTTGCTGACTTCAATTTTGTCGTATCCGGGGACTTTTGCCATCAAGGGGCTGTGGGTGTTGAAATAGTGCTCGTCAAAGGCGGCGGCATCCGCCGGGGTGCGATAAATAGCAACAAGTTTGTACACGCGCTTACTCCTTTGTAATGAGAGCGAAGAGAGAAAAGTGAAGAAAATTCCCGCGTTGCGCCTCGCTCCGGGCGTTCATCGCATTATAGCACGGTCAGAAGGAAGGGGTAG
>CBKYSX010000292.1:0-5674 GCA_966690745.1 uncultured Ardenticatenales bacterium | reverse complement strand
GTGCTATGACCATACAGTACCGATATGAGGATATCCTCGACATGCTCCCCGCATTTGCGCTGGGGACGCTGGATGCTGACGAAATGTTGGCAGTTGAGGAATACCTCCAAACACATGGGACGCCTGACCTTTTGGCGCGTTTAGAAACATTTGAAGATTCAGCGGCGTTGCTGGCATTACAGGCTCCTACCCAACCGTTACCGCTTCACGTAAAAAGCCAACTCTTTGATGCCATCGCCGCCGACCTTGCAACCACCGAAGTCCGGCAAACCGCAACGAGCCACCAGCGCACACCGGTTGCCCGTCCGCGCCCACAGGCACAAGCCGAAGCCACCCCGAATCCCCTAACGCAATTGTGGGATATGCTCGGTGGCTTTCTTCGTCCGGCGGCGTGGGTGGGCATGGGGGCGTTGCTGACCTTCTTCCTCCTGCAAACCCTTAGCCCTGCCAATGCAGGCGAACTTGCCGCCGCCCAAAACGAAATTCAACGATTGCAGGGTGAATTGCAACTGGCGCAAGATGAAAATAATTCCTTGCAAGAAGTTAACCAATCGTTGCAATCGCAATTGAACCGCAATAATCAACAATTAGCGGTTCTTGCAGGTTCGACCCAATCTATTGCGCTGGCAGGGCAGGAAGCCGCTCCTAATGCGTCAGGGGCATTGTATGTAGGACAGGGTGAAAGCTTGCTGGTCTTATCGGGCTTAGAAGTATTATCCGAAGAACAAACCTACCAGTTGTGGCTGATTCCGGCGGAAGGCAACCCTGTGCCTTCCGGCTTGTTGGCAGTGCAAGAAGCAGGCGTGGATTCGCTTACCGTTACTCTACCCGATGATGCCGGGCGTTATGCGGCGGTAGGGGTCAGCATCGAACCGGCGGGGGGCAGTACCGCTCCGACGGGTCCGATTGTGTTAGTAGGGTTAACCAGTTCCTAACGTCAGAATCCGACAGTCTATCAAAAGCCCTCCGTAAAGTACGGAGGGCTTTTATATTTGGAGCGAACACCCAAAAAGTATCAATCAAGCCTGGTTGAGGATGACCGCCTTGTTTTACGTGATTCCAAAATGGGATATTTTTGTTTGAATCCTAATGATGCATACAACGCGGATGCCGCCGGATTTTCTTCGGAAGATTCGTGTACGACAAAGGCAGTGGTCATCCCGGCTAACTGCATTCGACGCATTCCTTCATACATCAGAGCGCGGGTTAATCCCTTGCGCTGAAACTCCGGATGACACCCCACAAGTTCAAATGACCCGCTTTGGCTAATGGGATCAAGCCAATAGATCAAGAAGGCGGCGAAGTGTCCATCCGGCGCGACAACAATTAATTCCCGTTCCATCTGAAACCCCGGAGATTGCATCACCTTACGATATTCGCCCGGTTGCCAATTCGAGCCAAATGCCCCGCCGTGAACCACCCCCAGTGCCTCCGCTTCATGCAATCCCTCCACATGGCGAATCGTGAATCCTTCCAGCACGACAGACTCCGGAATGGGGTCGGTAAGCGAACGGACTGTGAAGAACACATAGGGTTCCCCTACGTTATATCCGTTCTGTCTGAGGATTTCAGCACGAATAGTATCACAAACCATCACATCACTGCCCACCCAATCACGGTCAATCTTTGCCGCTTGCATATGCTTCCATGTGAGTTGTTCTGCGAAAGTCACCAGGGAAGTTTCAAGGTCGCTACCACGGTAGGCAGGATGCACTAAGATATCAAAGCGTGATGTACGGGGTTTATGGATTAAAACAACCCCTACCAACGCCATTTGAGCATCTTCTACCAGAAAAAGATGTTCAGCCGGGTTGCAGCCGCGCAGTCCGTTGGAGATAAAATGCCCGACATGACCGGGATGCAAATAGCCGCAAAAATCGGTTTGTGTGTTCCATGTGCCAACGGCAGACAAGATTTGGTATAAGTCATCCGGTGATGCATAAGGACGGGGAATTAGCGATTGCATGAGGAAGTCGTACCGATGGTGAAAGTATATAAACCAAACAAGTATATCATAGACGTTTAATCCCTCATTTTCCTGAATATTACGCCCCAAAAGTAGGGTAAAATCATAAAAACAACCATTCAATTCATCTCAATTTTAACGCTCCCTATTGAGAATGACAGGTGTCAAATAAAGAGTTACCGTAAGGTGATTGACAGTCCGTGGTAGGGATGGCACAATTGGTTGAAATTTTCCGAAAACTTGTTTCATGCCCAAACGCTCACCGCGAAGGATTTGAGGATGATCAGTCTGCGTGAATTTGCCTACGAAATTCGCCAACGTATAGACGATGGAAAGAGCATCGAGGCAGTTCCGCTTGCTCAATACCTGCTCCGTCGCCATCCTCGCTATTTGCGCGGCTATCAATTGTTGGCGGAAGCGGCATTGGAACAGGGCAATCTTACAGATGCCATCGAAATTTTCAGCCGCGTTTTAAGTGCCGACCCCGAAAGTTTTGCCGCCCACGCCGGGCTTGCTTCTGCCTATACCGATCAGAACGAATTGGACAATGCCCTCTGGCACATGACCCGCGCTTTCGAAAGCGAACCGGGCATGAAAGCCGTACGCGACCAATTACGCTACCTTTACGAACTGCGCGATGGACGCGCTCCCGGACGGCTTCATCTTAATTCCGCCGCCCTCGCCCGCAGTTATTTGAGAAACGGGGCATTTGATGTAGCGGTAGAAGAATTCCAACACGAAATTGAAGCCGACCCTGACCGTATTGACCTGCAAGTGGCATTGGCAGAAGCCTACTGGTTCGCCAACCACCCCCAACAAGCGGCACAGGTTGCCTTTCAGGTTTTGGAAGAATTGCCCCTGGCTCTGAAACCCCATCTCATTTTGGGCGCGTTTTATCATCGGGCAGGGGAAATGGAGCAAGCCGAAACCCATCTTCGCATTGCTCAAGAATTAGACCCCGAAAACGATATCGCTATCAATATCTTTGGTGAAGGAACACCTTTCCGCGCCATTGCCATTCCGATTGACGAACCCGCCAACATTACCAAAGGCACTGCTCCCCTCGGCGGAGCACAATTGCCGGAATGGTTGCGGGATTTATCGCTGTTTGCCGCGCCCGAAGCCCCCACCGATGGGGTAGATTGGGACGCGATCATTGCGTATGAAGATGATTGGCGCACCCAACTGGGCAACGCCACCCGCGACGCGATTTCTGCCTATAAACCCAACTGGCGGGCGAATCTGCGCCTTGCCACGATTCGCGCCCTCCGTGAACGGGGTGTGGAATACCCTGCGTTGCCCGCCGAAGCGGAACCTGCGATTGTCGAAACTTCTCAACCCACTTCTGACTGGCGTGACACTCTGTATAGCGACACCGTTACGGCTTTTGTTGAAAGCGACCTATCGCCCGTTATAGAAGCTGAAACGGAAACCCAAGCCCCCTACGACGTTGAGGAAACGTGGCAACCCGACGAACCTACCACCGAAATCGCGCCTCTGCTTGCGCCCGAATGGAAAGCAACATTACGCTTTGCTACAGAAGAAGCCATTGCCGCCCATGAGGTAAATGGGGGCGATGAAGAACTGCTGGAACTGCCCGATAATCCTACCGTCTATCTACCGGAACTTCTCTTTCCCCCTGCCGATACTGCCGAATGGGTTCATTCCTTGCGGGATGCCAGCGAACTGTTGATTTCGCCCGTTGAAGCCAATGGTATTGCAATTGAAGCAGAGGAAACGGCGGAACGATTAGAAGCCGAACTTGATATGGTGGCGCGGGTTGCGGAGGCAGACCCTGCCATCCTGCCGCGCCAGCGGTTGACCGGACGATGGATTCCCACCTTGCGGGTTTCTACTGAAATCTGGCTCGCCATGCAACGGCGAAGCGGGGGACGCGGCACGGACACCTTAGTGCCCCCATCCCCCGAACCCGAATTCTTTAGAACGGAACCATCCTTCGAGAAGCTATCCGAACCCGTAAAAGCGGAAACGGTCAACCCTCAAATTACGGATGCCGAAGAAGCAGGGGAATTCGATACCGAACCCATCGAAGCCGCACCGGAAGTTACGGACACATATACAGCGGACACCCTTGTGGATGAAGGGGAAATGGTGGAGTCGGACGATGCGCCATCGGATGACACCGAGCCTCTTGATATTCTTGACCTGGCGGAAGCGGCGGCAGAGGATAGAGAAGCAGACGTTGCCTTTGAAACGGTTGAACCTACAACCGAAACAGATGACACCAGCACTGCGGTTGAGATAGCGGAACCCGTTGCCCTCACACCTCTACAAGCGGCACAATACTCATGGCAAAACGGCGAAGTGAAACAGGCAGTGGGGCAATATCAAATGTTGTTCTACGAGGAAAGTGTACCCGACGAAGAACTTAGTACCGCTTTGGCGGAATGGGTGGCTACGGACACCGCTCCCGCCCTGATTTATCAATTATTGGGCGATGTATACCGCCGGATGGGGCGAATGCAAGATGCCGTTGCCCATTACCGCGAGGCGATTAACAGAATGTAAATAGTCAGGGTTTGGGATAATTGCCACCAGTGATGGCAATTATCCCAAAATGAATTTTGTTACCTTTGACACTTGCCCCGAACGTGAAAAATGGTACGATAGCGGCAACTCATTGTTGGTGGTAGTAAAAAGATAAACGAGACGCACCTTGACCCGTATTTAACGGGACCATTGGTGCCAGCCCGGAGGCAACGTCGTCATGTCGGATTACTTGCTACGCGACGCGGTGGAACGCGCCATCCTTTCATACGCGCCCATTCGCACCAGCGAAACGCAAATCAATGTTGATGTTCGCGGCTCGGAAGTGACGCTCAATGGCTATGTCCGTACCGATGTGATGCGCTCGGTGGCAACCCAACTGGCGCGGGGCGTACAAAGCGGTATCCATGTTCGCAATTTGCTTTTAAGCGATAGCGACCTTGAAATTGCCGTCGCTCAAGCAGTTGAACTCAAATTAGGCACCTATATCGTTCCTGTCATGCCGATTGTGCGCGTGATTATGGGGCATTGTTTCTTGCGCGGTCCCGTGCCCAGCGAAAACGCCAAAACCCTGATTGCCGAAATGGCTACCAGAGTCCCCGGCATTAAACATGTTGAAAATTCGCTGGAAGTAGACCCCGGTGCCATTGAACGGATGATTGCCCCCAAAAAAGCCGCCCGCGCCGCCAAAAAAGCAAGCGGAGCCGGGGGGCAGGCAATGGTGGGCGGCAAACCCGTTACGGAAGCCGACCTCCCCGCATGGGCGTTAAAAGCCAAAACCTCATGGGGGATGGCGGAATACAAAGCCCGCGCCAAAGCCAAAATGGCATTTAAGCGCAACGAAGGTCCCGACCCCAAAGAGATGGAAGAGGCAGGGACGATTTTACGGGCGGGCGGGGGCGGCGCGGAAGAAGCCGAGCCGGAACCCGAAGCCGCCGAACCCACGGCGGTTGCCGCCGCTCCTGTTGTCGAAGAGGTAGAAGAAGAAACTGCATCCGCACCGGTGGATTTGGAAGCCCTGAAGAGCCAATATCCGGCATGGGCATTAAAACCCAAAGAAGAATGGGATGCCGACGACTTCAAAGGGCAAATGGCGGCAAAACGTGCCTTTAAGCAAGGGCAAGGGGAAGACCCCGCCACCATTATCGAACAGGCACAAGCCGCTATTGTCGCCGCCGCATCCGGGGGCAAGAAAAAGAA
>CBKYSX010000291.1:0-5697 GCA_966690745.1 uncultured Ardenticatenales bacterium | reverse complement strand
ACGCAAAGAACGCAAAGCCGCAAATGAGGAACAACCTATACGAACAAAACACAAAGGACACAGAGTGCACGAAGAACGACTAAATTTTCTGCTTTACTTTTGCCGTTCTCTGTGGTTATTGGACGGACCAACGGGCGAAAAGAGAGGTAAAGAGATACCGCCCCGATGATTGTTCTTGCAGAGCGAGTTCCCCCGCTTCCAACAACCCTGTGTGGGGCGCAACCGTCTGGGCGACAAGGTTGGCAAGCACTGAGGCACTATCGTTAATCGCGTAGGCGTTCAGCAACAGAAATAAGGGGGTGGGGCTAAGAATCTGTCGTAAATCATCCATTAATGTAGGCACATCCTCGGCAAACCGCCAGATTTCCCCTTTGGGTCCGCGCCCGAAGGCAGGTGGGTCCAGAATAATGCCATCATACTGCGACCCGCGCCGCACTTCCCGTTTTACGAATTTCGCCACATCTTCAATCAGCCAACGAATCGGGGCAGAGTCTAACCCCGACAAACTCTGATTTTCCCGCGCCCATGTCATTGCCGGGCGGGAGGCATCTACATGGGTGACATGCGCCCCTGCCGCCGCCGCCGCCAATGTTGCCAATCCCGTATAGCCAAAGAGGTTCAACACCTTCACCCCTTCGCCCCTCTGCCGTATCAAATTGCCGCACCACTCCCAATTTACCGCCTGTTCGGGGAACAACCCGGTATGGCGAAAGGGGGTCGGACGGCAGGAAAAGCGCAACCCCTGATAGCGCATCGTCCATTCTCGCGGCAATGGATTGCCCACCCATTGCCCCTGTTCGCCCGATTCACGGACATACCGAATCGTGGCGGCATCCCATTCCGACTCGGATAAGGTGGGTCGCCATAAGGCGTGGGGTTCGGGGCGCACAAGGGTGTACTTGCCGAAGCGTTCCAACCGTTGCCCGTAGCCGCTATCCAGCAGGGCGTATTCCTGCCAGATGGTGGGAGAGAGAAGTTGTAAGGATAAAGTCATAGACAAAGGAGAGAGGAGAAATGAGAAACGAGAATTTCTTCCCGTTTCTCATTTCCCGTTTCTCATCTCAGTTCGTTTGTTTAAGAGCTCAACGAACATCGTTTTTGCGGTGGCTGTGTAAAACGAAGTCGCATATCGGCTTTGCCAGAAGTCATCCAGATTTTTCTGCCCCGCCTGTTCATATAGATATACCTGCAGCATCATATCCAGCCGGTCGGCATCCTTCACCAGTTGCGCCTCAGTGGAGGTGCCTTCCGCGTATTGCTCCCATGCGCTCCGTAGCGCATCGCTCTGCGGATATTCCGCCAGTATTTCATCAAGCGCGGCACGTTCGGCGGTATATTTCACCTCGTCGGGGATAAATCGGCGCAGGGGGCGTGGCAAATCCCCGATTAAACTTTCCGCAAGATCATGGACAATTGCCATACGTAGCGCCACCTCACGGTCAAGTCCTGAATCCTCACTATCCAACAACAGCATCGTAATAAATACGACCCCGAAACTATGCGCGGCAACGTTTTCAGGCTGTCCGCCCAACGGCGCACCCCGAATAAGCCACCCCATCCGGGGAATCCGTTTCAATTGGGCGGCATGCAGGGCGAGTGAGAGCATACGATTCATTTCGATAGACAATGAAACCTGTTGTCTATTGAAATATCCAAACACTTTGCCTCTTTGCGAGGCAGAGTTCATAATTACCCGGTTGAACTTTAACCGAAGTTCTATAATTGACAAAGGGTATTGCGCGTACCAATACGATTGAGCAATACTTTGCCACGTAAGGAGTGTAAGCTAGTGCAGACGATGACATCGCGCCATCAGCGCGTCGTAGGGATTATCTTGGTCTTGGGCATGGTGCTGGTGGGTATTGCGGCGATTGCCCTGCCTAAGGCGGCGGCAACCCCTCCGGTAGGAGGACTGGGGCTAGCCATCGAAGAATACGAAGATGGCTTTTTTCAGGTCACGGACATTACAAATGCGGGGGACGAACGGCTCTTTGTAGTGCAACAAGATGGTACGGTTGAAATCGTTGATGGGGGCGGCAATACCTTGCCCGCGCCCTTCCTTGATATTAGTAGTGAGGTTTGTCTCAACTATCAATCCGGGCTATTGGGGCTGGTCTTCCACCCCGACTATGACGAAAATGGGTACTTCTTCGTCAACTACAACACCCCCACCGATGGAACCGATTGTGCCAACGGTTTAAATACCATTATTGCCCGCTACAAAGTCAGTGCCGACCCGAACGTTGCCGATCCTGCCAGCGAATTGGTGGTGTTGGATATTGAACAACCCATTGATGATAACAATGGCGGCGACCTCGTTTTTGGTCCGTTGGATGGCTACCTCTACATTCCGTTAGGGGATGGCGGTGGTCCGCGCCAACCCACCATGCCCTCGCAAGATGGCGATTCGTTACTCGGAAAAATCCTGCGGATTGACGTATCCACCAGCGACACCGGACCTGCCTATACCATTCCCGCCGACAATCCCTTTGTTGGGGACCCGAACGTACGGGATGAAATCTGGGCAATGGGATTGCGGAACCCCTGGCGGGTTGCCTTTGATAGCCTGACCGGGGATTTGTATATTGCCGATGTCGGAGAATTCCGACAGGAAGAAATCAACTTCCAATCCGCCGATAGCGAAGGCGGCGAAAACTACGGCTGGCCCTGTTACGAGGGAACCTATATGTATACCGATACGACCTGTAGCGGTGTGCTAACCGAACCGATTTTCACGGGACCGCATGGCATGGGCAACCCCTGGATTGCCATCACCGGCGGCTTTGTCTATCGGGGGTCGGACTATCCCTTGTTGGATGGGTACTATGTCTTCTCCGATGTAGGAACCGGGCGCATTGTCACCCTGAAACGGGATACTAATGGCGACTGGCAAACCACCGATGAAGGGCAATTGGTACAGGCAGGGGTCGTTACCTTCGGTGAATCGGCAAACGGCGAGATTTATTTATCAGACTATACCTTTGACAATGACAGGGTGTATCATCTGGTAGACACCCGCGTTCAGCCTACCGTTACCCCTACCGCCACCGCCACTCCGGAAGAACGACTTCTCTATCTGCCGCTCATCCGCTACGACCAAGCACCATAAACAAATAGTCTACCAGTAATAACGAGACCGGGTTTCTGCCTTTTATTATCGGAACCCGGTCTCTTTTTTGTCCACCCCCTAAATTAACTTCGCTAGGTACACTAGAGAAATCTTATCTGCCGGGTAACACGTTTCTAACCTCGCCTCTTTCACCCCATATTTATCAATAACTATTCAGCCGACAATCTTTGTCAGTGGGGCGGGTCATCGGAATGAAGAGCCACCCACCCCTCGTTAAAGACCCGCCCTATTCCCAAAATGGGGCATGGGGTGGCGGCAACGGCGGGCGGGTGTGCGCTCTGTAAGGATAATAATGCCATACCGACCACCCGCCCCTACTACTCAATACGGGTTTCTGGTGAAGTGTATCTGTATTGATAAGCCCCGTCCTTTAGGTTGGGTCCCCGCCATAGGGGAACAAAAAAAGCGGTGGGCAATCAGCCCACCGCTTTTTTAGGTATGCCCGAAACTGCTTACTTCCGACGGAGAACGACTACCGCCCCCGCGAGGAGAGCCAGCCCTGCCGCCAGACCGAACAGCATAACCCCGTTCCCATTGGCAACGTTGAGGGTGCTGAGGGAAACCGCAGTCGGCGTGTTCACAATCGAAATGGGCGAGGTCACAGTGTCGGTGAAGTAACCATTCCCTACGACCAATTCAACCGTGTAATTGCCTGCGGCGGTGTAGGTATGAACCGGATTTTGGATGGTAGCCATACCCCCATCGCCGAAGTCCCAATCCCACGTCAGGGCGTTGGGGTCAAGCCCTTCCGTACCCGAGCCGCCGAATTGGAGTGGGTCGCCCACATAGTAGCTTCCACCCGGTCCGGGGGTCGGCATTTGGATGCTGACATTGGAAACATCGTTCTGGACTTCCACCGCCGCACTGTAGGTATCGCTAAAGACTCCGTTATCCACCGTCAAGGAAACCGTATAAGTTCCTGCCGTGTCAAACGCATGGAGCGGATTTTGCAGGGTAGAAGAGCCGCCATCACCGAAGTCCCAATCCCATGTAATCGTGCTGGGAACCCCCGGATTCGATGTATCGGTAAATTGAATCGCCGAATCAGTCGGGAAGTACGGATCACTCGGGAAGGTGAAGCTCGCTGTCGGTGCGGACGGTTCTTGCTCCCCGAACGGATGGAACATCGGTCCGGTGAAACAGGGATAGGTTTCGGGGTTGGGTTCCCCCGTTACCGTCCAACAATAGTAATCCGGTCCGATTGCATCGGTCAACGCTTGCGGGATGTACCAGATGACCATATTGCCATCGGCAATGCTTTCCGCATTCACGTATTGTTCGGGACCGTGGTTGTAATCGTTACAGCACCCTGCCCCGAAGACCCCCATATCGCTGTCTCCTTCGCTGGCACGGTGGGCAACGGCATACATAAATTCATTGTCCCCTTGCCCGGCATCGCCGAATTGTCCCCGTCCGGGTTCAACATAGTAACCGGTTTCGGTCACACTATCCCACAGGCGGAAGCGATACCCATCGGGGTTCGATCCCGGTACAAAGCCGGTACAAGAGGCGTTCGTTTCCCCTTCGGGGCACCAGCGGGTTTCGGTGGCAACGGCTTGCCAATCACTGCCGTTCCAGATGTCAATGTTGTCGTTGGCATCCGTACCGCCCACCGCAAGGTCAACCCGCATCAAACCACGATAGAGGCTGTTTTGTCCACATCCTTTACCATACGCCCCCTGTACGGTGCGGAATCGTCCATCCGTGTAGAATTGGAAGCGTTGCTCGTAGCGATAGTTACAACCGGAACCCCAGTTCCCCATGCGGAAATCCTGCACCACTTCAAAGCCGATTATGGTGCTTCCATCCATCAAGTCGAAAACCTGAGTGTTGCCATAGGGATAAATGGTGAAGCCACCGCCGCCACTGGAACAGCCGGTGCTGTCCTGGAAGCCCGACCCACCGTAATCAGCGTGCCACTCTACCAATTTGGCACTGGTGATCACCGCTTCGCCGTTGTAGCGCACGTTTGAGACACGGAACCCGTCCCAGTTGGTCGTGTTGTAATCCAATTGCCAGCCGTCACGGTCTACCGAGCCGGGGGTAGCAACACAACCCAATTCGGGATTCCAGTCGGCGTAGGCATCCGGGTATTGATACGCACCATTGGCACTGCCATCGGTGGCAGTCCAAAAGGTGGCGAGGAATTTATCATCGGTCAGGTCAACAATTGCCCAGAAGATGTAGTCGCCCATATCAAAAGTGGGGGCGACACACATATGACCCCGTTCACAGGCAGAGCCGACGAGCGTGGAATCCATCGGTGCCCAGTCGGAACTGGTGCGTTGTTCGCCAATCACCTCAATCACGGTGGGTTCGTTCAATGCAATTTCCATCGCACGATCCGCAAGGCGACGGTTAATGCCGGGGCGAATGCCTTCCTGATAGTAGACTTCCACCACTTCGCGGGTGTCTAACCGTACAAAGGCTTGGACGGTGGCACTCGCATCAAAATTGAAGATATTGACCACGCGACAATTGTCTGTGCCACACCCCAACCGGTTCACAGGGGTGTTAATGTCAATAAACTTGGGAATCCCGAACACCTCGGTGCGTTGCCCGACGGT
>CBKYSX010000290.1:0-5703 GCA_966690745.1 uncultured Ardenticatenales bacterium | reverse complement strand
GGGTCACATTGTCAAGGTAATTCCCAAAATGGAATTTGTGACCCGCCCGCGCCCCAAAATGGCGGGGTTCGGGGCAACGGCGGGCGGGTCTTTAACGATGGGTGCATTGCTCTCCATTCCGATGACCTGCCCCTACCATATAGGCATGGATTCTCCCTCACCATCTGGCTAGCCCCAACGCCCTCCCTCTGCCCGATGTACCCCCCCCGCTCCCGTTGTATGGTAAGGCATACGGCAAGGCTCTTGCCTTTCATTCAACGACGAAGGAGAGGATGGCATGACCACCCAATGGAGTTACCTCTTTACCGAATGGGAACAAGCATTGAAATCTGTCGGGCATGACCGTGACCGCGCCTCCGCTCTGCTGGGCGGCAAAGGCGCGAACCTTGCGGAAATGACGGCTTTAGGACTCCCCGTTCCTGCCGGATTTACAATTACCACTGCCGCTTGTATGGCGTATCTGGGCGAAGGGCAACAATTCCCCGCCGGGTTGTGGGAACAGGTATTAACGCAGATGCAAGCGTTGGAAAGCCAAACGGGCAAACGTTTTGGCGACCCGGTACACCCCCTGCTGGTTTCCTCCCGCTCCGGCGCGAAATTCTCGATGCCGGGCATGATGGACACGGTATTAAACATCGGGCTAAACGACGAAACCGTTACCGCCATGATTGACCACACCGGCGATGCCCGTTTTGTCTATGACCTCTACCGCCGCCTGATTCAGATGTTCGGCTCCGTCGTCATGGGCATTCCCGACGAACCCTTTGAAGCGGTGCTGACTTCCGTTCGCCATGAATACCATGTTGCCACCGATGCGGAACTGAGTGCCGATGCGTGGCAACGGGTAACATCCGATTTCAAACAAATTTTTCAAGCGGCAACCGCGATGCCCTTCCCCCAGGACCCCTACGACCAACTCCGCCTTGCCATCGAAGCCGTCTTCCGTTCATGGAACGGCAAACGCGCCGTGGATTATCGCAATGCCGCCCATATTGCCCATGACCTCGGCACTGCCGTGAACATTCAGATGGTGGTGTTTGGCAATACAGGGTGGGATTCCGCCACAGGGGTTGCCACCACGCGGGATGTGACGACAGGCGCAAACGAAATTGAAGGGGATTATCTGCTGAACGCGCAGGGCGAAGATGTGGTGGCGGGGATCCGGCTCTGTGACGACGTGCGCGACCTGAAAACGACGATGCCCCGCGTATGGGACGAATTTGTGAATATCTGCCACCTGCTGGAAAGCCATTACCGCGATGTGCAGGATGTGGAATTTACGGTCGAGCGGGGCAAGCTCTATATGCTCCAGACCCGCGCCGCCAAACGCACCGCCCAAGCCGCCGTGCGAATTGCCGCCGACCTGGTAGACGAAGGGCTGATTAGCCGCGACGAAGCGGTTCTGCGGATTACCCCCGACCAGGTGGATTTCTTCCTGCATCCGCAATTCGACCCGATGATCAAAAAAGAAGCCATCATCGCCGGTAGACAGCTCGCAAAAGGGTTGAATGTGTCACCGGGCGCGGCGGTAGGCGTGATTGCCTTCTCTGCCGATACCGCCGAACGGTGGGCGAAAAAAGAGGGCAAAGCCGTGATTATGGTACGTCCCGAAACCAAACCGGACGATGTTCACGGAATGTTGGCGGCAAAGGGAATTTTGACCAGTCGCGGCGGACGCACCAGCCATGCCGCATTGGTGGCGCGGCAATTCGGCAAACCGGCAGTGGTTGGGGTTGCGGCGTTGGAGATTAACCTTGAAACGCTCACCATGAGCGTTGGCACAACCACCCTGCGCGAAGGGGAATGGATTTCGATTGACGGAACCACCGGCGAACTCTATGCCGGACAAATCCCGACCCTGCAACCGGACATTCAAGACCCGTACCTGCTCCGCATCCTCTCATGGGCGGATGAGATTCGGGACCTCGGTGTTCGCGCCAATGCCGATTACCCCGAAGATGCACGCCGCGCACGGCAATACGGTGCGGAAGGCATCGGGCTGACCCGCACCGAGCACATGTTCTTCCAAACCGAACGCCTGCCCTACGTGCAACAGATGATTCTGGCGACCACGGCGGAAGCACGGCAAGAAGCGATTAACCATCTCTTGCCCTTCCAACGGGAAGATTTTATCGGGCTGTTCCGCGTGATGGATGGCTTGCCCGTTATTATCCGCCTGATTGACCCGCCCTTGCATGAATTCCTGCCCAGCCACGATGCGCTGTTGGAAGACATTACCCGCCTTCATGTGCGGCAAGAATACCGGGTGTTGTCGGGCAAAGAACGGGCGCGATTGCAGGAAGAAGAAGTGATGTTCGATGCCGAATCCCGCCTGCATGAAGCCAACCCGATGTTGGGTCTGCGGGGGGTGCGATTGGGGATTCATATGCCTGAAGTCACCGAAATGCAGGTACGCGCCATTATGGAAGCCGCCTGTATCGTCGCCAGAGAGGGCATTACCGTCTACCCCAAAGTGATGATTCCGCTCACCGCCCATGTTGCTGAATTGAAGTTGCAACGGGCGATGCTGGAACGGGTGGCACAGGCAGTAATGGCAGAGCAAGGAATTACCATTCCCTATCACTTTGGCACGATGATCGAAGTGCCACGCGCCGCCCTTACCGCCGACGAAATTGCCGCAGAAGCCGAATTCTTCTCCTTTGGCACAAACGACCTGACGCAGACCACCTATGGCATCTCCCGTGATGATGCGGAAGCCGGTTTCTTGGTCGAATATCTGGAAAAAGGGATTCTGAAAGAAAACCCCTTTGCCACGATAGACGAAAAAGGGGTAGGAAGCCTGATGAGCATTGCCACCAAATTAGGACGCTCCACCCGCCCCACGTTGGAAGTCGGGATTTGTGGCGAACATGGCGGCGACCCCCAATCAGTGCAATTCTGCCATGACATCGGCTTGGATTACGTCAGCTGTTCCCCCTTCCGCGTGCCGGTGGCGCGGTTGGCGGCGGCACAGGCGGCATTGCGCGAACACGCCGAATTCACCGCGCCCGCCGCATCCTCGGCAACCAAACCGGGGGTGGCATTGGCGAAATTGTAAAACGATTTCCCTGATGATGAATGGCGGTGCATGGTAACGGCAACGGCAGGGCAGGTCATAAGCTCCATTTCATATTCTTTGTAAGGTGTGACCCGCCCCTACAAAGGATATGGAGGATGGTAAATGCTTTCCCCGCTCTAAAAAGGCGGGGGCCAGAGACTCGTCCTTTGCATAGTCTCGCAAAGGACGAGTCTATAGCACGGTCACTTTAGTGCCGTGATACATATTTCCGCACCGCCATTCGACGAATTTACCAAAATTCGTCGGGGACTCTCCCTCTTGGGAGGGAGTTGGGGGGGTGGGTCGCCATGTGCGGGGGGTACGCTCACTTATGCCCCCTCTAAAAAGGAGGAACCATGAAAATTCCACGGTGGATAATCGTCCTTATCGCAATCCTGTTGTTTGCGATTCTGTTCCTGCCCTATCTGCGGCAACCCGTTGACCCATCGGTGATTGTCCCTCCGGTCACACCATAGCGAGGTACACCATGAACATCAAAACCATCTTCCGTATGCTCGGAATTTTTGCGCTGATAGATCTGATAATCGGCGCGATCTGGCTAGGCTTTCGTATCCGCCCTGACCCCCTGCCCAAAACCACCAAAAATCAGATGGGCGCGACCATCCCTATCCCGGAGACCCTGCCCGCGCCGGTACGCCGCTATTTGCAAGCAACTGCCGGGGGCAACCGTCTCCCGATGGCGACCTCCGCCGTGCTATGGGGGCGTGGCACCATCAAGCGGGGTCCGCTCTGGATGCCCGTGCGCTATTGGGTTGCCCACCACCCCGGCTACCATTTCCGCCGCCATATGGAAGTCACATGGTATGGCATTCCCGTACTCAAAGGGTGGGATGAATATGTGAACGGGCAGGGCATGACTACGATTGCCGGACAAATGGCAACCAGTCCGCAAATCAATCAAGCCGCCAATCTCATGTTGTGGGTGGAAGCCGTAGCCTTCCCCTCCCTGTTCATTACTGACCCGCGGGTGCGCTGGGAAGAAATCAACGATACCACTGCCCGCCTGATGGTGCCCTTTGAAGATCGGGAAGATGTCGTTACCGTCTACTTCGACGAACAAACCGACCTGATTAACCGCATGACCGCCCTCCGTTACAAAAACGACGAAGCCAAAATTCCGTGGACGGTGGAATTTCTGGAATGGCACCCCATCAACGGCGGCTTGTACCCCGCGCACATCGCCGTCACATGGGCAGATGAGGAGACTCCGTGGTCGTACTGGCATTTTGAAGCCATAGACTGGAATGTAGACCTGACCCCCTTCATCCCCGAAATCGGGGTCGGGCTACCCGCCGCCCAAAAAGAAGCCATCCCCGCCTGAAACCAACAGCCCGAAACCGGGTTTCTGCCCTTCTTTCCATCAAAAACTCGGTTTCTTTCTTCCTCACCCTTCCGTGCCCGCCAACCCGCGCCCGCCAGTTCCGCTACGCTCCACTGGCGGCTACCGGTAAGCTTACGAAAAACGGCGATGTCGTTGCCATCCAGCTTATCAGTAACCGCTAGTGCAACGTAGTGAAACTAGCGGAATCGGTGGAACGGTTAGCGCCTCACCCACGATTACCCTTCCAAAAGGGGGTGTCCCGTAGAATGGCAATCGTGGCAAACGTCGAATCTCTCACGCAAACGCAACGGTCCCGACGATAGCCAACTGATGGGGCGGGCGCATCGGGCAACCATCTACGATGCGCCCACCAGATGGCTAGTCCATCGCCCTCCTCTTGCCCGATGTAAACCGGACGATACAGGTATATGCTGGCTATCAGTGGTATCCGTTCCACAATGGAACGGGTGATGAGGAGGCATAATGACCACGCATAGCCAAAAACTGAACCTCTCCCGCTTGTCTGAAACCTTTACCCTCTTAGGGGTCGTGCTCCTGTTGGTTTCAACCTTGCCGAATATCCTCTGGATTGAAAGCACAGGGCAATTCGATGGCTGGCTTCTGCCCGCCAAAGTCCTGCTCTTAACGGGGGTGTTGCTTCTCTCATGGAAATCCAAACCCATCAGCCCGCTCCGTCCGCTCCTGACCATAGTGCTGGTATTGTTGAGTGCGGAATGGGGCATGGCACAAATCGCCGCAACGTCATGGTGGCACGCATGGTTTGGCGGCGGACGCACCTTTGTTACGGACATGATGGGCATTCAGCTCGGGCGACTGTTAGTTTCCTTTGTTATTATTGCCGCCCTGCTGTTGCTCCGCTACACCCCCCGTCAGGCGTTCCTCACCATCGGCAACCTCCATGCCACCGCCCAACCCGTTCCTCTGCTGGGCATGAAAGCACCGGAATCCTGGAGCCGCTTCGGGGTCATATCGCTACTCATCATGAGCGGTGTGGTGCTCACCTTCCTGTTCCTTGCCGGGCGACCTTCGCCTGACCTGTTGCGCTCCGTGTTGCCTCTCTTGCCCTTCGTACTCCTTTTCGCCCTGATGAATGCGTGGAGCGAAGAAATCAGTTACCGCGTTTCGCTCATCACAACCACCGAATCGGTGGTCGGTCCCATGCAAGCGGTATGGTTGAGTGCCATCTTTTTTGGCATCGGGCATTACTACGGCGTGCAGTATGGCATCGTCGGGGTCCTGCTTTCCAATTTCTTCGGCTACATCCTGGGGAAATACCTTGTGG
>CBKYSX010000289.1:0-5707 GCA_966690745.1 uncultured Ardenticatenales bacterium | reverse complement strand
ATTGATCGGTGTACTGATTTTATCCTGGACATTTGCGGCAGTGGGGGAGGAATTGTTCTTTCGTGGGCATATCATCTACACCTGGCGGGGGTGGTTGGGGTTGCATCCTGTTGCTTTGGGGGTCGCTATCGCGATATCAGTGCTATTGTTCGCCGCCACCCACGCCTATCAGGGATGGGTCGGCATGGTGGATGTAGGGCTTACCGGGTTGTTGTATGCGTTGCTCTATTACCGTAGCGGGAGTTTGCTTCCCTCTATGATTGCCCATGGCATCAATAACAGTCTATTGTTTATCGGATTGTATCTGTGGTATTGAAATGAATGAGAGGAATTGACTCACTTGTTGTTTCAAGGCGATGTTGTACGCTATGCAAAACGTTTTTTGCGGTGGCGAAAATTAGATTTGCCGTAGGATATATGCCTCGCTATACTTGGGTACACTCCCAATAAAAAGACAATGTAAATACGTCGCGCAGTCGGTTCCACCCTCTAAGTCAGAGTAAGAAACTGCCCATGACCCCAACAGCCCTGTAACCAATCATCCCCAGTAACGGTTGCCATATAGGGCTGTTTTTGCTTTTTTCCGGCAATCGCGGGCTTATCTATTAGAACAGGAGGCGTAGTGCAAATAGAAGGTGAGTACGCGTTCAATGCCCCCCGCGAGGTCGTGTACGATTTGTTACAGGACCCTTCAGCATTAGAAAAAGCCATGCCGGGCGCAACCACGTTGACCCGCGTCACCGATGAACTGTTTGAGGCATCGGTAGTAGTAAAAGTGGGAGCCATCGGGGGAACGTTTGGCGGAACCGTATCGGTTCAGGAAGCAGACCGTCCCCGCCACTTTATGTTGGTGGTGGAAGGCAAAGGGGGGGCAGGTTTCTTGAAAGGTGCCGGGACGATAGATTTGGAAGAGAGGGAGGGGGATACCACGCTTATCAAGTATAAGGGCGAAACGCAAGTGGGTGGCAAAATCGCGCAGGTGGGGCAACGGTTGATTCAGACCGTTGCCCGCAAGATGATCGGTGAAGGTTTGAAGTCATTAGAAACCCAACTAAGTGAACAGGGAACGTCAGTGAACGGAAGTGAACAGCAGTGAATGCAAGTGAACAACAGTGTAAAAGGCAATGTTGCTGTTCTGTCGTCACTGTTGTTGCTTCCGTTCACTGACGTTCACTCTAAAAGGAGAGCGATTTCATGCAAGTCACAGTGACGGTCAACAAACGCAGTTTCACACGGGATGTCGAACCCCGCACGTTGTTGGTGGATTTTCTGCGTGATGGGTTGGGGCTAACGGGAACCAATATAGGATGTGATACCAGCCAGTGCGGGGCGTGTACGGTGCATTTGAACGGGATGGCGGTGAAAAGTTGTACGGTGTTGGCAGTACAAGCCGAGGGCGGCAATGTGACCACGATTGAAGGGTTGGCAAACGGCGGACTGCACCCGATGCAACAGGCATTCTGGGACAAGCACGGTCTGCAATGCGGCTATTGTACCCCCGGCATGATTATGGCGGCAACCAAATTGGTTGAAAACGGCGGAGCCACCGATGAAGATGCGGTACGGCATGGCTTGGAAGGCAACCTGTGCCGCTGTACGGGCTACCAAAACATTGTCAAAGCAGTGATGAGCGCGGCAGAAGTGATGCAAGGAGGCGACTAATGGCTGGTAAACACGTTGGTCAGAGCATGACGCGGCGCGAAGACCCGCGCTTCATTCAGGGGCAAGGCAAATATGTCGGGAACATTCAATTGCCCGGCATGGCACACATGGCGGTGCTTCGCAGTCCTTATGGTCATGCCCGCATTCGGAGCATTGATACTTCTAAAGCCGAGGCATTGCCGGGAGTGGTGGGGGTTTTTGTCGGGCAGGATTTGATTGATGGCGGCGTGGGCAAATTGCCCTGCGGCTGGAACGTGCCGAATATTAATGTACCCGACCATTGGCCCCTCACGATTGACAAGGTACGTCATGTCGGGGATGGGGTGGCGGTGGTCGTGGCGGAAACCCCTTATATCGCCTATGACGCGCTAGACTTGATTGATGTGGATTATGAAGAACTTCCCGCGATTGTGGACGGGCGGGCGGCAATGGATGCGGGTGCGCCGTTGGTACATGACAGCGTTCCCAATAACGTGAGCTATACGTGGGAACTGGGGGACCGGGGGGCAACGGATGCGGCGATTGCGAGTGCGGCGACCACGGTTGAAATCGAATTGTATAACAACCGCCTGATTCCGAACGCGATGGAACCCCGCGCCGCCGTAGCCCGATGGGATGCCGGAACCGAAGATATGACGCTGTGGACGACCAGCCAAAACCCGTCGCCGATTCGCCTTCTGTTAAGTGCCTTTACATTGGGGATTCCCGAAAACAAATTGCGCGTGATTTCGCCGGACGTGGGCGGCGGTTTCGGCAGTAAAATTTTCCATTACCCCGAAGAGGTGATGGCTCCGTGGCTGGCGCGAAAACTGAACCGCCCGGTTAAATGGGTTTCGACCCGCTCCGAATCTTACCTGACCGATGCTCAGGGACGCGACCATATTACCACCGCAACGATGGCATTGGATGCGGATAACAAAATCACGGGGCTGTATGTGAAAACGTGGTCGAATCAGGGTGCGTATATTTCCACCTTTGCCCCGTTGATTCCGACGGCGTTCTACATCTGTCTGCTCTCGGGTCTTTATAAGATTCCCAATATCTTTGGCGAAATGTGGGGAACGCTGACCAACACCGTTCCTGTGGATGCGTATCGCGGCGCAGGTCGCCCCGAAGCGGCATACGTGGTCGAGCGGTTGGTGGATATGGCGGCGCGGAAAGTGGGCATGGACCCGATTGCGTTCCGTCGCCACAACTTTGTTAAAGCCGATGAGTTCCCTTTCCAAACGGCTGTGGTGATGGCGTATGACAGCGGCAACTACGATGGCTTATTCGATTTGTTGGAAGCCAAAGCAGACTACAACGAACTGGTAGCGGAACGGGACCGACTCCGTGCCGAAGGGCGGGTGGTTGGCATCGGCGTGGCAGGCTGTATCGAAGCCTCCGGTCCCGCTCCGTCCAAGGTTGCCGGGTCGTTGGGGTCGGCGGTGGGCTTCTGGGAAAGCGCGGTGATTCGGGTGCACCCCACGGGGAAGGTGACGGTGCTGACCGGTTCACATACCCACGGACAGGGACACGAAACCACTTTCGCGCAGGTGGTTGCCGATGAGCTGGGCGTGAGCATGGATGATATTGAAATCATTCACGGCGACACGGGCAAAGTACCGTTCGGGATGGGAACTTATGGAAGCCGCAGTATCAGTGTGGGCGGTACGGCGTTGGTAAAGGCGGCGGCGAAGGTTCGTAATAAGGTGAAGAAAATCGCCGCGCACCAATTGGAAGCTGCCGAAGCCGATCTTGAATTTGATCAGGACAACGGCACGGTCTATGTGAAGGGTGCGCCCGACAAGAATATGGCGTTTGGCGGGTTGGCATTCGCCGCCTATACCGCGCACAACCTGCCTGATGAATTGGAGCCGGGCTTAGAAGAAAGTGCTTTCTACGATCCGGGCAATTTCACTTTCCCCAACTCGGCACACCTTGCGCTGGTTGAAATCAGCAAGGATACAGGCGAGGTCACGATTCACAAGTATGTGGCGGTGGATGATGTGGGTAAGGTAATTAACCCCATGATTGTGGACGGGCAAATTACGGGCGGCATTGTGCAGGGCATCGGGCAAGCGTTGTATGAAAACGCGGTCTACGACGAAAACGGGCAATTGCTCAGTGGTTCGATGATGGACTACACCGTTCCCCGCGCCGGAATGTTCCCGATGTTTGAAACTGCCCGCCAGGAAACACCATCGCCCACAAACCCGTTAGGCGTGAAAGGTGCGGGCGAAATGGGGACGATTGCGGGAACCGTGACCATCGCCAATGCCGTGATGGATGCCCTTGCGCCGTTCGGACATGACCATATTGATATGCCCTTGACCGCGCCGAAGTTGTGGCACGCAATGAACGGATAGAACGACCTGTTGCATAGCGTATACTGCATAAACGACTACGACTTTTAGCTCCGCTTTTCCGATAGAGCAGTGCATAGAGAAAAACCGTCGTTTATGCAGTATGCAACGTGCAATATGCAATAAGGAGAAATTATGTACCCGGCAAAATTTGATTATTACCGCGCGGGGAGCGTGGCGGAGGCGGTGGCATTGCTTCAGGAACATGGCGATGCCAAAGTGTTGGCAGGAGGGCATAGTCTGATTCCGGCAATGAAGTTGCGGTTGGCGACCCCCGCCGCATTGGTGGATATTGGCACGATTTCCGATCTGAAGGGAATGGGGATGTCGAACGGGGCGGTACGGATTGGGGCGATGACCACCTATGCCGAAGTTGCCCG
Source organism: uncultured Ardenticatenales bacterium (assembly GCA_966690745.1). Lineage (GTDB taxonomy): Bacteria > Chloroflexota > Anaerolineae > Ardenticatenales > Ardenticatenaceae > CBKYSX01. Next base: position 1,320 of record CBKYSX010000289.1, on the reverse strand, counting down.
TGCCACCAAAGACCATGCCCTGTATGATTGTTGCGCCCATGTCGGCGATGCACAGGTGCGGAATCGCGGCACGATTGGTGGCAGTCTGGCACACAACGACCCGGCGGGGGATATGCCCGCCGTTGCACTCGCCCTAGAGGCAACGATTGAAGTGGCGGGTCCGGGCGGGGTGCGTCATATTCCCGCCGATGAGTTTTTAACGGGGCTGTTTGAAACCGCATTGGGCGATGCTGAAATTCTCACCGCGATTCATATCCCGTCCGGCGGCGGCGGCAGTGCCTATGAAAAAGTGGCGAACCCCGCCAGTGGTTACGCGGTTGCCGGGGTTGCCGCCGCCGTCACTGTCTCCGAGGGTGTGGTAACGAAATGCCGCGTCGCCTTAACCGGAGCCACCGACCATGCCCGCCGCCTGCCGGGAGTTGAAAACGCTTTAGAAGGCAAAGCGGCAACGGAAGATAACATCAATGATGCCGCCGCCGATGCGGGCAATCGGTTGGAATTTAACAGCGATATTCACGCCGATGCAGATTACCGGGTGCATTTGACCCGTGCGCTGGTTGCCAAAGCATTGATGATGGCACTCAGCCGTGCCTAATTTAGCACTCACGCCCCATCCGCTAAAAACATTTGTGTGAAAATTTTGCACAAATGTGAATCGAGAAACAGGTTGAAAGAATAACACCATCTTTCAGCCTGTTTTTTGTTCTGTACGCATCTAGGGATCGGTAATTGTTCGGAATATTATAGCGTTCCACCGCTCGATTGAATCTTCCCCGTTGTCTGCGGTTAGGCGAAAAACGTTAAAGGGAGTTGAATAAACTGTTTGTCCTATACCGATAATTTGCAATAGCAAGTACTTTAGTCTTTAATACCGTACGAACTTTTTACTCAATTCGGTTATAGGGAACCTTATAAGTTGGATTTCAGATGTTTTATAACATCTGCCACACTACATTATAAATAAACGCTGTTACTTCGGATACTATAGAAAAAAGCGGGATTTTCAATGACTGGCGGGGACATCCGGGAAACGGGGCAGTGCTAATGTACCAGTAACTTCTACGTTTCACATCGTACAGTCCTGTAAAAAAGTTTACAATTCTATACTACTATGCAGTACGCCCATCGAGCAGGAAGTAACCCCTCTATTTCCTTGCGGAACGCAGCGTAACATTCACAGCTTTATATTTTTCTATACTACTCACCCCCTGGTATTGAAAGCGGGAGAGGGTTGACGGTTTCACTGCTATCCTCTTGCTCTTTCAATAAATGTTCCTTGATGAAAGGAATTTGCCGGGTAGTATTGGCATGAGTGTAGCG
>CBKYSX010000288.1:0-5712 GCA_966690745.1 uncultured Ardenticatenales bacterium | reverse complement strand
TGCCACGCTTGTTGCCACGTTTGAAACAAGGACGATTGCCCATCATTGGCGATGGCAACAACATGGTAGACCTCACCTATATTGACAATGTAGTGGAAGCGTTATGGCTTGCCGCCCATGCCCCTGATTCCGCATGGGGGCGGGCTTATAATATTACCAATGGCGAACCCGTGTTGCTGTGGCAGGTGATTGCCCGTATTGCAGAGGCACTGGGATATCCCGCCCCCACCCGCCGGATTCCCGCCGCCGTTGCCTTTGGCATTGCGGGCACGTTGGAAGGGATATGGCGCACGTTGCACTTGCCCGGTGAACCACCCCTCACTCGCTTTGCCGTCGCGGCGTTGGCAAATAGTACCACGTTGGATATTTCGGCGGCGCGGGAATGGCTGGGGTACGAACCTATGGTGGATATGGAAACCGCATTGGCGCGAACGATGGGAGTATTGAGAAACGACGACCTCACCCCCTAACCCCCTCTCCACAATGGAGAGGGGGAATACAACTTACTCCCCCTCCTCGGAGAGGGCAGGGGGGTGGGTCGTCGTTGCCTTTTTCTCAATACTCAATACCCACTACTCCCAAGGTCTAATGGTAAAGCTAACCCTCTTTCAGGCGGGCTATTGTACCGCCCCGGAACATCTTTTACAGCGTCGCGGGCGACGGGTGGAGGTTAAACTACCCGCCCTCTTTGCGTTGATTGAACATCCCAAATTTGGCTACATTTTGTTTGATACAGGTTATTCGCGCCGCTTTTACGAGGAAACATCGCGGGGGTGGAATTGGTTGTATGGGAAAATCACCCCTGTAACAATAGATGAACGCAACGAGGCGCAGGCACAATTGGCAAGGCAGGGCATCGGGGTCAATGAAATCGAACATGTGCTGATTTCCCATTTCCACGCCGACCATGTAGGGGCGTTGCGGGATTTTCCAAAGGCAAAGTTTCATTATCTTGCCGAAGGATGGGATACCTTACGGAACAAAAAAGGGTTCGCGGCGGTACGGCAGGCATTTTTGCCGGGCTTATTACCCGCCGATTTTGAAACGCGGGGCGTAGCATATCCTTCCATCCATGAAACCCCTTTACCCCCCAACCTCGCCCCGTTTACGCACGGGCTGGACTTGTTCGGGGATGAAACTATATGGCTCATATCATTGCCCGGTCACGCAGTCGGGCAAATGGGGGTGGCGGTACAGGCAGAAGATGGCTTTTATTTTCTGGTGGCTGATGCCTGCTGGCAAAGCATTGCGTATCAAGAATATAGACTTCCCTCGCGCCTTGCATACTTACTTTTCCCCTATCCCCGCTTGTATGACATGACCTTAAAACAAATTCATGGGGTCTGGCAACGGCAAAGCGGAGTCCATATTATTCCCTCCCATTGCGAATCGGCGGCACAACGCTATACGTAACATGGACCGCCTTCGGATTCTCTACCACTATTTCCAAACCCTTTACAACAGCCGTTCGCGCAGTCGGGCGGCAATACGCGCGTGGCAAGCCCACCAAATGGCACGGCACGTTGAATGGGTCTTAGACCATTCCCCCTTTTATCGGGAATGGTGGCAGGGGTCGGATGCGTGGATGAATGCCCCCGTCATCAACAAGCAGATAATGATGAAGAATTTTGATACGCTGAACACGATAGGCGTAACAAAAGAGGCGGCACTGGAAGTTGCCCTCCGTGCGGAAAGGGAGCGGGATTTTGTACCCACCCTGCGCGATGTAACGGTGGGGTTATCATCGGGAACCTCCGGCACAAGGGGGATCTTTCTGGTTTCCCATGCCGAACGGTTGGCGTGGGCAGGGGCAATTCTGGCAAAACTTTTACCTGCGCCCCTGTGGGTTCCGCAACGGGTGGCTTTCTTTCTGCGGGCGAACAGTAATCTCTATCAAACGGTGGGGTCGCGCACTTTGCAATTTCGCTATTTCGATTTACTGGAACCTCTGGCGGGGCATATTACTACTCTGAATCAATGGCAACCCACGATTGTTGCCGCACCGCCTTCGTTACTACGTTTACTGGCGGAAGCACAGGCAACAGGGCAGTTGCGGATAGCCCCTATTAAAGTTATCAGTGTTGCCGAAGTATTAGACCCTGTTGACGAGCGGGTGATTGCGGGGCAGTTCGGGTCGCCGGTGCATCAAGTTTATCAGGCAACCGAAGGCTTAATTGCAACCACCTGCCATGTGGGGACGTTGCACCTCGCCGAAGATGTGATGGTGGTGCAACGGGAGCCATTATCTGCCGATGGGCGGCGGTTCGTCCCCATCCTCTCCGATTTCCGGCGGCGCACCAAGCCCATCTTGCGCTATCGGTTGGATGATGTGTTGGTTCTGCGGGATGAACCTTGCCCCTGCGGACATCCTTTTACCGCGTTGGAACAGATTGAAGGGCGATGCGATGATTTATTTTATCTGAAAAGCGTGGATAGAAGCGGGTGGATTCCCCTTTTTCCCGATTATGTGCGGCGCATGATACTCAACAATGCGCCCTCACTCGGGTCTTATATCGCACGTCAACTCAACCCGACTTCTGTCGAAATTGCCCTTGACGTGGCTGAAGCGGACTCTCAGACTGCAATCTCGAACATTCATGTCGCCTGGCAAACCTTATGTGCAAAAGTCGGCGGGGTTGCCCCTACCCTGCACTTCACGCGGGAATTTCCGATACGTCCCCCGGAACGGAAACTGAAACGGGTAGAACGGTTATGGTCGCCCGATGAATGAGATTTATCTTGGGGCAGATATACCCGAAACCGCATGGATGGACGCGGATGCCCGCCGTTTTCTGTCCCCCATCATTGCGGAAGGAAGCCGCGCCTTTGTAAAAAATGCCGATTGTCAGCCTGGCATTGCCATTGCGGATGGCATTTTATTACCCTTTACCGTGACGGAATTTTTGCCCGATAACAGCTACATTTGCTCCCCCTTCAATCATTATGTCACCTACGCACAGGAAGAATTACGGAACCTGGGGAATCGTCCTTTGGAAATCGTATTGGCATGGGTGCTTCGCGGGTTGGGGCAATTATTGAACCCACGCGCCTTTGATAAGGTGGTGATGGTTAATAACTGGCTTCTTTCCACCAACCTCTATCCGCAAATGGATGGAACCACCGCCACATCTATGCTTCAGATGTTGGTTGAGCACTTCCCCGACCATGCCATCGCCTTTCGCTCGTTAGACCGCTTCCGCAATCCCCATCTGGTGGAAGCATTAATGGCACACGGTTGCGATACCGTTTTTACACGCAAAATCTGGTATCAAGATGCCCGTAGTGAGCAGGTACAAAAAAGCATAGATTTTAAGAATGACCTGCGCCTTCTGCGGCGCACCCCCTATCAAATCATCCCTATCACGAACGAAACAGACGATAGTACAATTGAACGATTGGTTTACCTCTATAATCAACTCTATTTGGAAAAATACTCCTATCACAATCCCCAATTTACCTCCCGTTGGGTGCGGTTGATGTTGCAGGAAAATTTAATGCACTTTACGGCACTGGTACAAGATGGGCGGATAGATGGGGTTTTTGGCTATGTTGAACGCAACGGAGTGATGGCGCAACCCTTTTTAGGGTATGATACGGCACTGCCCCAAAAAACAGGGTTATACCGTCTGCTATCGGTTCTCATTTTGCAAGAAGCCGAACGCAAGAATTATTTATGTCATGCCAGTTCCGGGGTTGGACGCTTCAAGAAGTTGCGGGGTGGAATAGGAACAGAGGAGTATAATCTGGTTTATACGCGCCATTTACCACCGTCACGCCAACGGGCATGGAAACTGATTCAAACGGTGCTGGATACTATTGCAGTGCCAATGATCCAAAAGGGTGGCTATTAAGTATTGCGGAATACATCTTTGTAAAAGAGAGGAGAGGTTTTAGAAAATTTCTCTCCACTCTCTTTTCTCCTCTCTAAAGCCGAAAGGTAGTAGTAGTTATGGACGTACATTTTCCCCTTCAAATTATCGGGGCGGGGCGATATGTGCCGGAACGGGTCGTGACGGCGGCAGAAATCGAAGCTCTTTGCAATGTAAAATCGGGTTGGGTGGCGCGGCGAGCGGGCGTGTTGGAACGTCGCTGGGTGTCGGGGGAAACGGCGGCATTTATGGGAGCGGCGGCGGCGCGGGAAGCGATGGCGCAGGCAAATTTGGATTGGAACGAACTGGATTTGATTCTGAATGCCTCCGGCACAGTTCAGCAAGCCATCCCCGATGGGGCTTCGTTATTACAACGGGAATTGGGGTTGGGGTTATCCGGGATTCCCTGTATGAGTGTGAATGCTACCTGTTTGAGTTTTCTGGTGGCGATAGACATGGCGGCAACCCTGTTGGCAACAGGACGACATCGCACGATTCTAATTTATGCCTCGGATGTGGGGTCTGCGGCATTGAATTTTGAAGAGCCGGAGAGTTCGTCGCTCATCGGGGATGGCGCGGCGGCTGTGGTGGTACGCAGAACGCCGGATGGGGAAACGTCCCGCGTGGTTGCCACCCATTTTGCCACCTATGGCGCAGGGTCGCACCTGACCGAAATTCGGGGCGGCGGCAGTGCCAGACACCCCGCCAACCCTGCCACGCAACCGGCAGATAACCTCTTCCATATGGAAGGACCCGAAGTGTTGCGAATGGCACTCAAATACGGGGGGAAATTATTGGAAGGGGTGCGCCCCGGCTTGTCAAAGGGTATGGCAGGGGTAAAGTGGGTGATTCCCCATCAAACCAGCCTGCTGGGGATAAAGGCATTGCAATCTTTTGGCTGGGAGTCGGAGCGAATTGTCGAAACGCTCTCCAAATATGGCAATTGCGTGGCGGCTTCTCTGCCCATAACCCTCTACGAAGCGATTATGACAGACCGCTTGCAACGGGGTGACGAATTCCTCCTGGTGGGGACAGGGGCAGGGCTTTCAATGGGCGCAATGATTCTTGCCTATTAAAAAAGCCCTGTAAGGAGGCACCCGATGAAACCTTATACGCTATTGCTCCTGCTTGTATTGTTCCTGGTAACAGCATGTGGTGAACAAACACAAAACCGCGTCTTTATTGTTGAGGAGCTTCAGGAGAAGTTTGAGCAAGAAGGGTTTACCTTTACAGAACTGCCCCCTAGCGACATCGAACCCCATTTAGGACCCATCCGTAACGGAATTTCGTCGGATGGTTTTATTCAAGTGCAAATCTATGGAAACAATACACCTACCCGCGTAGCACTGGGGATTCGAGGGTTATCCGAGCATAACCGGATTGAGCATCATATCCCCAAGATGGTAATGGTTGCCCAAACCCTTGTGCCCGAATGGGGCGACGCGAACGTATGGTTCAGCACTCAGGCAGGTATGGGGCAAAACCGGATTCAGCATCATGTGCAGGAGCATAGAGGCAATTACGATATCCAATTTAGTGCCACCCGCAATGTTCTTACCTTGATGATGATGAGCAACACGGTCATGGAACCCGCTTAATGTATTTCAAATATCCCCGTACCCCGCACCTGCCGTGGTCGCCGGGGGCAACAAGCGATGATGTGTATCTGGTGGATGTTTCCACATTTGAAGGACATGAAGTGGTTGTCACCCTGAAAATGGATGGGGAGAACACGACGATGTATCGCGACCACATTCATGCCCGTTCGTTGGATAGCGGACATCATCCATCGCGGGCGTGGGTCAAGGGCTTACATGGAACGATAGCCCATTTGATACCGGAC
>CBKYSX010000287.1:0-5726 GCA_966690745.1 uncultured Ardenticatenales bacterium | reverse complement strand
TTTCCCTACTACTCCGGGGGCGTTTGACCCTGATGTGGGGACACCGCTTTATGTACGGGATGCGTATCTCACCAAATTGAACCCCGCTGGGACAATGCTTGAGTATTCGACCTATTTGCAAGGGAACAGTACGGATGAAGTCTATGGAATCGCATTAGATACTAGTGGCGCGGCATATTTAACAGGCGAAACTCGTTCCGCCAGCTTTCCCACGACTCCCAACAGCCCCACCCCCGGATTTGGCGGTAACGTGGATGCCTTTGCACTGAAATTATCGCCGGACGGCTCAACGCTGGAATATGGGATGTTCCTTGGTGGGAATGCGGTGGATTTAGGGCGGGATATTGCGATAGACCCGGATGGGACGGCGGTGGTGGTGGGGCGCACCAATTCCCATAATTTTCCCACGACTCCCAATGCCTACGATACCGAATTGGGCGGCACCTTCGATGAACCTGATATTTTTGTGACCAAAATTGCCCCCGATGGCGCGTCATTGCACTACTCTACCTATATCGGGGGATTACGGGGGGACGATGGCTGGGGAGTGGCGATGGATGACACAGGAGCCGTCTATGTCGCGGGTAGAACCGGCAATGGCGGAACCTACCCCACCACGCCGGGAGTCTTTGACCCCACCCCTGATTTAGGTGCTTTTGTGGTGACAAAGTTGACTCCCGATGGGAGCGACCTTGTATATTCGACAGGGGTAGGAACAACGTCGGATCAAGTGCAGGGTAAACTGATATTAAATCAAAAGAATGAAGTCTATGTGGTAGGCAATGTGGAGAATCCGGGCTTTCCGGCAACAGCGGGGGCGTATGACCCTGAATGTGGCAGTGCGGGAGTGGGCTGTGGGACTCCTCAGAATTATAGTGATGGGGTGTTGTTTCAACTAAACGCGGATGCCAGCGAAATGATATTTGGGACCTTTTTAGGGGGAAATGGCATAGATACCGCGTTTGATCTGGCACTAGATGAGGAGGAGAATATTTATGTGATTGGCAGAATGGAGTCTACGGACGTGCCACCCACTGCCGGAGCCTATCAGTCCGCAACAGTTGGATGCGGACTGTGGAAGTTGAACCCGACCGGGAGTGAATTATTCCATTTCGCTACACCGCCGGATCAAGGATGTGAAGCAATGGTATTGCAATCGCCGGATGTCGTTGTCTTTTCAGGTTATGTCTATTCCAGTACCTATAAAACCACGCCGGGGGCGTATGATACGACGATTGGAGGCATAAGCGATGCCGTCGCAGGGCGATTGCTGATTACCTTAGAAGCGACAACTGCCACGATTCCCACAACAGGAGGTACGCTCCTTTCGACAGTAGACAACACGACCTACACCTTCCCCGCCAACCCCTTCACCGAAACGGTAACACTTACCCATGCCCCGCGCCACCCGCTCAGTCTGCCGCCCGTTGCGCCGCTCGTCACAGTGGGGTCGCCGTTCGTCAATTATGCCATCGGTAGTGACGGACAAAGTGCATTACAACCGACCCAACACTATACGCTTGAGCATTTCTATGATGCAAGCCGTTTAAGTATTAATGAAGCCGGGTTACGCCTGTATTACTGGGACGGAACCGCCTGGATACCCGAACCGACTACTACGCTTGACACCGCCGCCAATCGGATTGCCGCCACCCCCAATCGGTTAGGGTGGTGGGTCGTGTTGGGGCAACCCCGTCAGATTTATTTACCCGCCATTCGTCGCTAACTTCGCTCGCTATCTGCCTTTATGACCCATTCCCCCCGAAGGCGAAAGCCACCTGTTCCACTGCCCGTAGCACTTGTGGCACGGAAATGCCGCTCACGCACGGATGGTCGGGCAGTTCATGTTCCGCCCAATCCAGGCGGTGGCAATACTGGCAGGCGAGGGACTGGCTGACGACAAGATGTTTGGTGGGGTCGCCCCACGGACCGAAGGTTTGGGGGGATACCGGACCATACAAATGCACGGTGGGTCGGTTCATCGCTACTGCCACATGGAGCGGTCCACTGTCCGGTCCAATCACCAACGCGCATTGCTCGAAGAGGGCGGCAAGCTCCGGCAGGGTAGTTTCATCGGCAAGCGATATTACCGGAACACCATCCCCCGCCGCCCGTACTACTTTGCTTGCCAGCAGAACCTCGGCAGAGCCGCCGGTTACGACAAATTGGCAGCCATAGCGGGCGCGGAGCGTCCGCATCAATTCGCCCCATTTTTCAATCTCCCAGCGTTTTACCGCCGCGCCGCTCCCCGGATGAATGGCAACCAACGGTCCATCGGCTTTTTGCAACCCGCTCCCATTCAGCAATTGCCGCGCCTTCAACCGATGCACCCCGGTAATCTCATAACGCAACGGCTCCTCTGCCGTGTCGCGGGGAAGTGTCACCTTGGTTTTAGCGTTCTCACCCTGCGGGTGTCCCCAGGCAATCAGATGATTGATGAGGGTCGTATTTTGTAAAACCTCGTGGCGATTCGGCGTATAGGGAACACGTTGCGTCAGAAACGGGCGCACCGTCGGGGTATCATAACCCAGAATCACCGGAATCCCCGCCGCCGCCGCCAGCCATGCCCCCCACCCATGATCAAATCGCGCAATCAAAGCAATATCAAAACGACCCTTTAATGCTTCAGCGTGGTCATACAGCAGACGATAGGGGGCAAGGGTGTTGACTTTGGGGCGGCGGTCGAACCACGGAAAGGGGAGGGTTTCGATATGGTCAATATCGGGGTTGAGGGTTAGCAAATCTTCTGCCCACGGTCCCACCAGTAATGTAATGGTGGCATGGGGTAGGGCGGTGCGAAGGCGACGCAAAGCAGGGGTTAGAAACAAGACATCGCCCAGATGGTCAGGGCGAATGATAAGAATCGAAATCGGGTCGTGAAAAGCGGTAACCAGGGTGCGGCTACGGTGATGCCCCGCCACAAGGCGGAGCAGAAGCGTTCGTAGAATCGGTTTCATGAGATGATCTGTTGCAACGCGGCTTCTAAGCGCGGCACAAGCACGCGCCAATCGAATTGTTGCTGAATATGGGCGCGGGCGTTGCGGGCAAGCGTTTGTCCTAATGGCGGATTGTCCAACAGGCGCGAAATGGCGGCGGCAAAGGCGGCGGGGTCGTCCGCCAGCAGAAGATGTTCTTCGTGGCGTAACCCCAACCCCGCACAGCCTAACGAAGTACCTACCACCGGCTTTGCCATACTCAATGCCTGTAATACTTTTAATCGGGTTCCGCTTCCCATGCGGAGGGGAACCACCACGATATCCGCGCCCGCAATATACGGTTCCACCGCCGGAACCCGCCCCGTCAATATGATTTGGGGATGGTGGCGTAGCGGCTCCAACGAGGGATGAAGGGATTGCCCCACTACCCACAGGGTCGGCTTCCCCCGCTCCGTCGTAATACGGGGTAGAATTTCATCTGTAAACCACAAGAGTGCGTCCACGTTCGGGCGGAAATCCATTTTGCCCGTAAAGACCAAATGGGGACCCGCACGTTTATTCATGTCGGCTGCGGAAACAGCACTATTAGGGGCAACCGCCGTCGTATCAATCCCGTTGGGCAAAAAGAGGGGTCTTTTGCCCCCTAATTTCTGTAAAATCTCTACATCGGTATCGCTGACCGCACATACCAAATCAAAACCCTGTAAAATTTTATGCTCATAGGCGCGTAATTTGGCAGTTTGAAGCAGGCTATAGATAGCAGGGAGCCATCGGCGCGGCTGGCGCACATCGGCGCGAAACGCAGACCATTGCAAATCGGCTTCGGCGTTATGGGCATCGTAGACGAAGCGGGGGCGACCTTTGCGGGACAGATAGGGGAGCGCGTAAGGAACCATCTCAATCCCCTCCACTATCACTACATCAAAGGAGTTATGCGCCAACAATCCATTAAACGTGACGGCAAAAGTAGGCGACCACAACCGCCGCGCCATATCGGGAATAGTGGTCGTCAGCAAATCCTTTAAGCGTTGCGTGCCTTTCCGAACCGGGGGAGCCACCGTTGTCACCGATACCACCCCCGGTTGTTCAACGGGCGTATCTGCAAAAGTCAGCAAATGGACTTCGTGGCGGGTTGCCAGTTCGCGGATAATCCCCCAATTTCGCAATGCCGCCCCCTGTTCGGGCGGATACGGGGGTTGGGGAGTCAAAAAAAGTAAGCGCATTAAGGAAATACACTTGCATATCCTGTTACGCAAACCGCTTCTTTACGCTGTTTGACGCACCGGGAAATCCGCAATGTGTACCTGTTATTTCACCCGAAAGCGGTGGTACACTTCTAAATGTTGGCGGGCGGCTTTCTCCCAAGAGAAGGTAGCGGCGCGGCGTAAGCCTTTGTCCCGCAGAACAAGGCGCAGGGCGGAATCATCCAGCAAACTATAAATCGCATCTGCCCATGCCGACACCGAATCGGGCGGCACCTGAATGCCCGCATCGCCCACCACTTCGGGTAAGGAAGAAACATTACTAACAATCGTAGGCGTACCACACGCCATGGCTTCCAAAGGTGTTAAACCAAACCCTTCATAGAAACTGGGGTGAACGTGTAAAATAGCCCCATTAAAAAGAGCGGGTAAATCTTCCTGCGGAACCCGACCCAAAAATTTAACGTTATGGTCTAACTTCAATTCTTGATGGAGCGCAAAAACCTCTTCAAACAGCCATCCTTTTTCGCCCGCCACCGCCAACATGACATCCCGCATCGAAGGATAATCATCCAACAGCGAACGGATGGCACGTAGCAGGGTCGGCAGGTTCTTACGCGGCTCAATCGTACTGACAAAAATAATGTAAGGACGTTCCGCAATCCCATAGCGGGCGCGGGTATCCATAATCAATTTTTGCTCTTGAATCGGGCGGTAGCTGGGGTCGCTGGCTTCGTGAATGACCGTAATTTTCCGTTCGGGAACCCCCAGCATGGTAACAAGGTCATGCTTGGTGCTTTCCGACACCGCAATGATATGGTCGGTGCGGCGCACGGCACGGTCAATCTGCCCGTAATAATGGGCACCATCTTTGGTTACAAAATGGGGGAAACGCAAAAACGCCAGATCGTGGACGGTAATAACCGAACGATAGCGGCGGTAAAAGGGCGGAATAAAATCGGGCGAATGGAGTAAATCCAGCCCGAGTGTAAACGTTTCAATGGGGAGCGACCATTGCTCCAGATTGTGATGGCTGGGGGTGTAGAGCGTGTGGCGTTGAAAATTAGACTGTCGCACAATCGTATCCGGGTCGCGGCGACTGTGAAGAATGATAAATTCGTCGTTTTTTTCGATATGCGCCAACTGCTCTACCAGCCGTAAGATGTAAGTGCCGATACCGGCACGCCGATAGCCCAGAATTCTGGCATCAATTCCAATACGCATGGATCAAGCGTGGTCCTCTCTGATAAAAGTGGGGAGGTTTAGGCCACGCTGCCTCTCCTATAAGACGGCGCGATTATAGTAGGGGTTGGGGCGATTGTCGAAAAGTGGCGGATGGAGATAGAGGTTAGAGGTAGAGATAGAGAGGTAGTAGGGTAAGCAGTAAGGGGTAAGGAGAAACGGCGATGGTACAAGTATTCCTTCTCGTTTCTCATTTCCCTATCCTTTAAGGTGAAGGCGTAGAAATCGGGGCATAGAGAAATCGGAAACAAGAAGCACTGCAAGCACGTGTATTTAGCCCCGTCCCTTTAGGGCGGGGAAACCGAAATATCCATCAATATCCACATTTTGGTAGGAAGCCGTATGG
>CBKYSX010000286.1:0-5730 GCA_966690745.1 uncultured Ardenticatenales bacterium | reverse complement strand
GGCAAACATCCTAAGCACCGTCCCTAATAATCAATATGCAACCTGGAACGGTACGTCCATGTCCGCGCCGCTTGCCGCCGGGGTGGTGGCATTGATTCGAGAACAAGAGCCGTTATTAACCCCGGATCAAATTGTCAATCGTATCCAAACGACTGCCGCGCCGTTGGCTCACCCTGTCGTCACACTGCGGCTGGATGCGGCGGCGGCGGTGGGCACTACGCCTTTGCCCCCTGCCCACCAATTATGGTTGCCTGCCATACGACGATAAAGTGTTCAACAAAAAACATCGCCATTGGCGATGTTTTTTTATGGCACTACTTCCCCTTACTTGTACTTAATTTCCTGCTTCTACGGCAACGAACCGCAAAATCATGCCGTCTATCACCTGCTCTACCGGGGCGCGATCATCGGTAAAGACCAGTCCATTGCCCTCTGGAATCCGCGTTCTGCCCCGCGCACGGTCAATCATCAAGGTAAGGGCGGGGTGGGTTGCGGCGGCGACATTGGCGCGGACATCCTCTGCCGTCACAGTCTGGTTGGTTCCGATCAAAATGGTGTTTTCCGATTCATCCATATCTATCGCAAACACCGATGGAAAGACTTCCTGCATGGTGGAAGTCAGCGCATCCACCAACCGCCAATCATTGGGTCCCCGCCCGACATTGATGGCGACCACACCGTTGGGGGTAAGATGGTCACGCGCCTGTTGAAAAAACTCAACGGTTGCCAGATGGAACGGAATATAAGGTTGGCGGTAGGCATCTATCCCGATGACATCATACTGACCGGTATCCTGCGCCAGCCAGGTGCGCCCATCGTCAATCACCACTTCCAGGTGAGCGAGTTCGCCCATATTAAAGTATTCCTGCCCGACCTCCACAATTTTTCCGTCAATCTCCACGCCGATAATCGGTTCGTTGCCGTATACGGTCTGAATCGCACGGGGTGTACTGCCCGCCGCCACGCCAATAATCGCCCATGATTTGGGGGTGGTTTCGGGGTTGTAAGGGGCGGGGTTAAAAAAGGGCGCGAGTAAGTAAAAATCCCACACCCCGCCCGTTAAACCACTGCCGGGGTAATACGCGCTGTGGGTTCCCTGTCCTTCGTTCAATTCCAACATATGCCATTCGCCCCGTTGCACCACGCGGATGTAGTGATAGAGCGATTCCCCTTCCCACAACACTTCGGCATCTCCGGTTTTAATCGGTTGGTTGGTGGTGGTAATGGCGATGGTGAGCACCAACAGGAAGCCTAACGCCGGGGCGACCAGATACCGTTTTTCGGTGAGCAATGCCACGACGAACAGAACCACCAGTAGCGAAAGAGCCAATAACCAGAAGGTCCAGCGTGTACCATAGGCGGGAATCAGCCATAGCACGGGAATGAATGTGCCTACAAAACTCCCTAATGTTGAAAGGGCGTATAATTGCCCCGATAACCGCCCACTGCTTTGCACATCTTCCATCGTTAAGCGAATGGCAAAGGGCGACACACAGCCCAACAAAATCATCGGCAGGGTGAAAAGTATCAAGACCCCGATGAGCGACCCACCCAGCAAGCCGCCATTGTATTCGGCAAATCCCTGTACCGATAACGTTAATACTGGCGCGGCTATCATGGGAATTGCCCCGATAAAGACCGCCCCCATGCTGGCAATCCGAATCAGCGTGCCGAGGGTGGGAGTGCGGTCTGCCCAGCGTCCGCCCAACCAGTTCCCGATGCTCAAATAAATCAAAATCATGCCAATCAGCACCGCCCAGATCAGCGTAGAGGTGCCGAAAAAGGGAGCCAACAGGCGCGATGCCGCCAATTCTACCCCCAATGTCACCATCCCCGACCAAAAGACGACCAATCGCAACAAACCTCGTAACATACTATGCTTCCGTTGTGAATCTGAATAGGATAGATCCAGGTATCCGTTGAATCCCATGATTATATCCAACTTTACATCTTTACCGCCCCGAATAAACTAACCCTTCAGGTCTTTGTCTTTTCAAGAGTGGAGAGACGAGAGATGAGCGTGGAGAATTTGATATTCTGTACGCTCCTTTCGCCGCTCTCCACTCTCATTTCATCTATGAAACAAGCCAGTACCAAACGCCGCTCTGCCCTGAACGCGCCCCGCATAGATTTAAAGGGGCGATTGCAATTAATGGGGCGCGATGTACTTTCCGTCATTCTGCTTGCCGCCGCCACCATCGTGCTGATTGCGATGGTGGTCTGGTTTAACAGCAATTACAACACCTTTCCCGATTTAATGCCGCTTCACTTTGATGCACAGGGCAACCCTGACCGCATCGGTGAGCGAAGCGAATTACGCGGACTGTTGGTGATTGCCGCCGTTGTCTATACCTTGAACATCCTGAGCGGCTTAGGATTGCGCCTCTTTGCCCGCATGACTTTTGCGCCCTACCTGTTGTGGAGCGGGGCATTGCTTGTCGAACTGTTGCTCTGGGTTGCCTTGTGGAATGTTACCCGATAAAGTGTGAAGAAATATGAGCGGAGGACGGAGCCGGTTCCGTTGACCCGATTACCGCTTAACGCTCCTGTATTGTGAGGATTTATGCGATTTCCGCGCCGTTCCGGTATTTTGCTTCACCCTACCTCCCTGCCCAATTCTTTTGGTATCGGGGATTTGGGTCCTTCGGCATACCGTTTTATAGATTGGCTGGTTGCCGCCGGACAAAAATTGTGGCAGGTATTGCCCTTGGGTCCTACAGGGTATGGGGATTCTCCCTATCAGGCATTTTCCGCCTTTGCCGGGAATCCGATGCTGATTAGCCCTGAATGGCTGTTGCAACAGGGGTTTCTGAACGAAACACAGGTTGCCGCCGCACCCCTATTCCCCGCCGATAGGGTAGATTTCGGGGCGGTCATTCCCTGGAAGAACGGGTTATTGCGACAGGCATTTGATACCTTCGCTACCCAATCCCATCCTGATTTTGAACGATGGTGCGCCGCTAACAGTGCGTGGTTGGAAGATTACGCCCTGTTTATTGCGATTAAAGCCCATTTCGGTGGCGGACCCTGGAAGGAGTGGGAGGCAGAGATTCGCGCCCGCGACCCGAAAGCGATGGCGCAGTATGCTACCTCCCTATCCGATGAGGTTTCCTATCAGAAATTCTTACAGTACCAATTTGCCCAACAATGGATTACCCTACGTGCATATGCCCATCAACAAGGGGTAGATTTGGTGGGGGATATTCCCATTTTCATCGCTCACGATAGCGCGGATGCATGGGCGCACTGTGAATTGTTCACCTTACAAGAAGATGGAGAATTGGAAGTGCAGGCAGGTGTACCCCCCGATTATTTCTCGGAAACAGGGCAGTTGTGGGGCAATCCTTTATATCGCTGGAATGTGATGGCGGAACAGGGCTATACATGGTGGATTGACCGCTTCCGCTCGATTCTGAATCTGGTGGACATGGTACGGCTCGACCATTTCCGTGGTTTTGAAGCGGCATGGACGATTCCCGGCGGTGCGCCCAATGCAGTCGTCGGCGAATGGGTGAAGGGTCCCGAATATGCGCTGTTTGATGCGGTTCACGATGCGTTGGGCGAATTGCCAATTATCGCGGAAGATTTGGGGGTGATTACGCCCGAAGTGGAAGCAATACGAGATCGGTACGATTTTCCCGGAATGCGGATTCTGCAATTCGGATTCACTGCTGACACGTCCAGTGCCTTCCCACCCCATCACTATATTCAGAATACGGTTGCTTATACGGGAACCCATGACAATGAAACCACACGCGGTTGGTATACCAATCTGGACGAAAAGACACAAGCCGGAGTGTTAGAGTATTTCAATAGCGATGAGGAGCGTATTGTGTACGATATGATCCGTGCCATCATCGCTTCGGTGGCGGATACCGCCATTGTGCCGATGCAGGATGTTCTCGACCTCGGTAACGAGGCACGGATGAACCGCCCCGGTGTGCCGGGCGGCAATTGGCAATGGCGTACCGTTGCCGGTGATTTCACCCCGGAATCGGCGGCGGAATTAAAACGTTTATCAAAACTCTACGGAAGAATCCAATAAAAACAGGATGCAAGTGGTCGTTGCATTGCTGGAATAAGAAAAACCATATCGCCCCCGCCCTTAGCGCGGGGGCGTGGCTTTGGAATACGGTATGTTCAACCAACATCACACCCCTCATATCACCGGCGAGACGTATGCCTGGTGGCAGTTTCGGTCGCAATTTTTAGCCCATGTCCGCGATGTGCTGGTGTGGCTCCCGCCCGGTTATCACGACAACCCGCACCGCCGCTACCCTGTGCTCTATGCCCACGACGGGCAAAATCTGCTGGATGCCACGACTTCGTTTATGGGCGTGAAATGGAATTTGGATAACGTTGCCTATTCCATGATTCAGGATGGAATTGTGGAGCCGTTTATCATGGTGGCGGTTTATAATTCGCCGGACCGAATTCCCGAATACAACCCATTGGCAAAAGGAGGGGAGTTCGGGCGGTTTATCGTGGAAGAAGTAATACCTGCCGTGAATGGTCAATTCCGCACGGAAGGCGGACGGCGCAATGCCCTCATCGGCTCCAGTATGGGCGGGTTGATTTCGTTTGCCCATTTGTGGTGGTATCCCGAACATTTTTTTGGAGCGGCGTGTTTGTCTCCCTCGCTATGGGTGCTATACCGCACCGGGGGGGCGCGGGCATGGTTGGAAAGGCATCGCTTTCCCCCCTTGGATACCAGACTCTATTTAGATCATGGAACACGCGGCTACGAAGGACGAATGCGCGGTATTGTAGAGGATGTGGTGCATTTTTGTACGGAGCGGGGGTTGCCCAAAAACAAAATTCGCCACCACATTGCGCGTGGTGGCGACCATAATGAATCTTCCTGGGCGGCACGGGTAGATAAGCCCTTGAAGTTTCTGTTTAAGCGGTGATCCGGGACGGGACGCAGGACGCGGAAAGCAGGGACGGCATCAACCACAGAGAACACAAAGGTCACAGAGAAGGATAGAAACACGACTATCTTGCTCTACGTCCTGCGTCTTGCGTCCTGTTTTTTATTCCCCTAATGCTTCGACGAGCGTATCTATATTGGCGCGAACCATACCAATGTACGTTTCCGCCCCACTCCCCACCGGACCGACGGCATCCGTATACAGTTCGTACACATGTGCACCCGTTTCTTCATTGAGTACGTCGGCAAGCCCTTCCCCGACGGTGTTTTCGATGAACACCGCCTGTACCCCTGCGGTTTGCACAGCCGCAATCAACTCTGTCAAATCTGCCGCCGATGGTTCGTTGCCGGTGCTGGCTCCGGGTAGAATCGTACCAATGACTTCAAAGCCGTAAGCAGTGGCAAAATAGCTAAACGTATCGTGGTTGGTGACAAGCTTGCGGTTGGCTTCGGGAATTTGAGCCACGCCCTCTTGAATATATTGCTCTAATGCCTCAAGTTCGGCTTCATATGCTTCGGCATTCGCGGCATAGGTTTCTGCATTGGCACTATCCATCGTGCTAAGGACTGCTTCGACGTTATGCACCCATGTTTCAACATTGTGGACATCGAACCACACATGGGGGTCGAAAAGGTGCCCATCTTCCTCCTGCCCTTCGGCGTGTTCGCCCTCTTCTTCATAGGCTTCGTCTTCGTGCCCTTCCCCTTCTAATGGTTCAACACCCGCCGAAATGGGGACGATGACCCCGCTTTCATTCGCGCCTTCAAGGTCGCCTACCAACCCCTCTTCTAAATCCCAG
>CBKYSX010000285.1:0-5758 GCA_966690745.1 uncultured Ardenticatenales bacterium | reverse complement strand
ATCTTCAATCGCCTTCACCACCACCTGATACTCCCCGGCGGGCAACTCAATATCGCGCACCGGTCCAATTTCGGGGCAGGATTTCGGGTCACGCTCAAAATCACCGCACTCGTCGCATACTTCGATCTCTTCAATCAGCGTTTCTTCCCCGGTCAAAATAATCTGAATCCGTTGCGGCGAATCGTTCCGTACCGACCATATCACCCGCCCTTCAGGCGCCGTTCCCACCGCGCTCGGCTGGGAAATTTCGGGTGCGCCCAACGCTTCTGCATACGCAACCTCTGCCTCTGCCAATGCCTGTTCGACTTCCGGTATCAATGCATCGTCAGGGTATTCCTCGCGGAAACGGGCAAGAAAGACCAACCCGTTTTCGTAATCGCCCTCTGCCACATAATTGACACCACATTGATAGGTAAGGGTGGGCAGTTCATCATTGATGGCGGCTAACTGCTCCATCCCATCGCCCGCCTGCAACGCCTGACAGAAATCATTATCGGCAAAGATTGCCGCGCCTGCCTCCTCATACCATTCGCCAATGCGGTTCCGCGCAATCGTATTTAATGCACTATCGGGATAGTCCCCGGAAAATTCCATCAGATACGCCGTCGCCCGCCCAAAACCATCTCCCTGCGCCGGAGCCACCGCGCTCTGAAACGCCTCGCATTGTTCAATTAAGATGGGGGCGCGTTCAGGGTTAAAGCCTTCATTCATTCGTTCCGCCAACCCCAGCCCGGGAATGTCCTCAATCCGCTCGAATTGCTCAATTGCTGTTAAACATTCGCCGTTGCTATAAGCGGTGATGCCGCTATTCCATGAATCCAGGCGAATATATTCGATTAACCCGATTCCGGCGACGACACACAAAACCACAGCCAGCGCGATTCCTCCACAGCCGCACCCCAATAAATTTCGCCCTTTGGGGGCGGGGGCGGGTGTTGGTTGAACCGTAGGGGATGGAGGGGGATAACTTTGAGGTGCGTTCATGGCGCAAACATTCTCCTTAACCGAAAGGTGTGAATGTGGCGAAGCAACTGCCACGCTTGATAACAATTGGGGGAAGCACTTAACAACTTACACCATTGTAATAGAGAGTACGACAAAAAAACAGAGGGGGATTCTGCAATCTCCGTCGCTTTAACTTCCTAATCTATGTCACGCGATTCCATGACAAATCTACATAAATCTCACTTGACGCGCCCCAAAACCTCCCTATACTTATCGTTATTGACATCGGTTAAAATATGAATGTGTGCAAAGTTGCGTCCTCATCCCCCTCTCTGGTACGGAGAGGGGGCAGGGGGTGAGGTTGTCGTCCCACGCAACATGCAACATGCAACATGTACCTTTCGCTCCTCTCGCTCGATTTCCGTTCCGCGCCTCTGGCTTTACGCGAACGGGTCGCCTTTCCTACCCATACCCTTCCCGCCGCCCTCCATGCTCTGCGCGATGCTGGGGCAGAAGAAGCGGTGATTTTAAGCACCTGTAACCGGGTTGAACTGATCGCCGTTTTGCCAACCGATACCCCCGACCTGCTTCTGCCCTTTCTGGCAAAGTGGCACACCGTTGCACCAACCCATCTCGCAGACCATACCCGCCTCCTCCATAACGATGCCGCCGTCACTCATCTTTTGCGGGTCGCAAGTGGGCTAGAATCGCTGGTCCCCGGTGAAATGCAGATTCTGGCGCAAGTTAAAGAAGCATTCCAAAGCGCGAAACAATCCGGAACCGTAGGGGTAACCCTTAACCGCCTCTTTGAGAGAGGTATGGCGGCGGGGCGGCGGGCGCGGCAAGAAACAGGCATTGCCCGTCGCCCGGTTTCGATTTCCCATGCCGCCGTGGTGAAAATTCTACAACACTTCGGCGGTAATTTGTCCAACAAACAGGTTTTGTTGGTAGGAAGCGGCAAAATGGGTGCGATGGCGGCGCACCAACTGCAACGGGCGGGGGCAAACCATCTGATGATTGCCAACCGCACCCTTGAACACGCCTGCACCCTCGCCCGCGACTTGCAAGGGGAAGCGATTGGGTTGGATGCCCTCCCTGCCGCGCTTGTTACCGCCGATGCGGTCATCTGTGCAACGGGCGCACCCCATCAGGTGCTTCACTATCATGAAGTCGCAGACGCACTAAAAAATCGTTCCCATCCTCTGCTTCTGATAGACCTTGCGGTGCCACGCGATATAGACCCCGCCCTTGCCGCGCACCCGCTTATTACACTATGCGATATAGACAGCCTGCAAGCGGTGGTCAGCGATAACATTACCCTGCGGGATGGTGAACGGGAAGCGGTGGAAGTAATCATCGAAGAAGAAATGGGCAAATGGCGGGATACCCTCGCCATTCGCCGGGTCACTCCGACTATTACCACCTTACGCCAAAAATCCGAGCAAATCCGCCAACGGGAATTGGATAAAGCGCTCCATCGCCTAAGCCATTTGAACCCTGAAGAAAAAGCGGTCATTGAAGCCTTAAGTCGGGGCTTGGTGAACAAATTGCTCCATCACCCTACGGAACAACTCCGCGCCAAAGCCACCACCCCTGAAGGCGCGGACTATCAAGCGTTGGTAGCGGACCTGTTTGCGCTGGAAGGGGGCATGGAATGACGCTTCGTGTCGGTACGCGCGGCTCCCTGCTTGCTACCACCCAGACCGATTGGGTGATCCAGGAATTGTTGGATAATTGGCCAATGGTGGGCCCAAGAACAGTTCAGCAAACACCTCCGGAAATCAAGATTGAACGGGTCATTATCGAAACCGAGGGAGACCGCCGCCGTGAATCTCTTCTGGAAATCGGGGGGCAGGGCGTATTTACCAAAGCATTGGAACTTGCCCTCCTGGATGGGCGGATTGATGTTGCCGTCCATTCGCTCAAGGATTTACCTTCTACCCTCGCGGATGGATTGATACTTGCCGCGACCCCCGCCCGCGCTTCCGCCCATGATGTCATCGTAACGCGCACCGGTGTTCCATGGCAGGAATTGCCGGAGGGAGCGGTGGTTGGCACAGGCAGTCTGCGCCGCCGTGCTCAGCTGTTGGCGGTGCGCCCCGATTGGGTGATGCAAGATATTCGCGGCAACGTGGATACCCGCCTCGCCAAATTGGAGCGAGGGGAATATGATGCAATTGTGCTGGCGGCGGCAGGGTTGGAACGATTAGGGAAAACACTCCCTAACGCTTTTGCTTTACCGTTGGACATCATGTTACCCGCCCCCGCACAGGGCATTTTGGGGCTGGAATGTCGCGCCGACGACATAGCGACCCGTATCATTCTGCAAGAAATCAATGATTCTTTTACAAACGAATGTGCCGAGGCGGAACGTGCAGTATTGCGCCGATTCGGAATCGGATGTCGCCTGCCGATTGCCGCTTATGCAACATCCACTCGATGGGAAGGACCCACGACCATTACCGCACGGGTGATTAACGTAACGGGTACAAAGCAATTTAAAGTGACGAAATCAGGACCACGCGCACAAGCAGAGGTACTTGGCGCAATGGCGGCGGATGAGCTCATCCAACAGGGCGCATTACAAATGATTCCGCTGTGGGGCAAAACGGTTGTCGTCACCCGCCCCCGCGTTCAGGCACAAAGTTTTATCGCCCACCTTGAATCGCTGGGGGCAACCGTACTGGCACTCGCCACCATCGAAATTGCCCCGCCCGCCGATGGCTATGCGGCATTGGATACCTCAATTGCCCAGCTCGACAGTTACGATTGGCTTGTCTTTACCAGTGCCAACGGGGTTGACCATTTTTGGCAACGCCTGACCGATGCCGGAAAAAACCTATCTGACCTTACCCATTTACAAATTGCCGTCGTAGGAGAGGCAACCGCACGTGCATTAGCAGAGCATGACATTCAGCCGCAGGTGCTTCCCGAAACATTTGTCGCGGAAGCACTGGCAGAAACGCTGAAACAATATCCGATTGCCGGGAAGCGATTTCTGCTCCCCCGTGCCGATATTGCTCGGCAAAATCTTCCACTTGCGCTCACAGAACTGGGCGCAGCTGTGACCGATGTTCATGCCTACCGCACCATCGTCCCGCCCCTCGACCCCGCTACGATTGCCGTGCTGGAACGGGGCGTAGATGTACTTACCTTTACCAGTAGTAGTACGGTACACAACTTTGTCGCGCAGGTGGGCGACAGCACTGCCCGCCGCCTTGCCGAAAACGCAGTCGTAGCCGTGATTGGTCCCATCACTGCCCAAACTGCCCGCGACCTCGGCTTGCCAATCACCATCGAATCAGAAACCCACACCACCGATGGTTTGATTTCCGCCATTACCCGATGGGCAGTGGCACACCCTGTGACCATCAAGGATGGAGCAGAAGCATGAAGGGACTCTCCCTCTTGGGAGGGGGTAGGGGGTGGGTTGTCATTTCCCCCTTTGAACCTCTTTTGTCTTCTATCACAACCGTTTATGAAGATTAGAAATGCTACCCCGACTGATGCGCCCCACATCGCCCGCCTGATGGAAGCGGTCTGGCAGGATGAACCCGCCGACCCTGCCCATATTGCCCGCGCCATAGCCGGGGGCAACCGGACTACGTTGATTACGGAAGAAGCAGGGCAATTGCTTGGCTTTATAGATGCCTTCGGTACAACATTCTGGGAATTAGACCTGATGGCGGTAGACCCCGCCGCGCATGGTAAAGGCATTGGCAAACAATTAACCTATCAGGCACTAGAGGTGGGGCGAACAGCGGGTTTTGCCGTATCGCGTGGATTGGTGGCTGTTTCTAACGATGCCTCGCAAGCGGTGATGCGCCGGATGGGGCTGATTCCGGCGGGAATTTCGACGCTCTACGTTTTTTCGGGGCAACCGGGGAATCATTCTGCGCTTGTCGCCCACCCCGATGTCACCCCTGTCCTAACCTTCCGCTATACCGGAGGCTGGTTAAATGACCCTTTTACTCTTGAAACCTTTCACGGAGCCGCCGCCCTACGCCCTGTTCAACAATGGGATGTGGTTGGGGCAGTGATACCTGACTATAACACGACTGCGATTGCCGCCGCCCAAAGTGCGGGATATGAACGTATCGGTGATTACCGGTGGTGGACGAAAGCCTTATGACCCTTTATGACCCTGCGCCTGTGCGCGTTGACCCTGCTTCTGCCCCCGCAAAAGGCGCAACTTTTCCAATCGTGCGCCCCCGCCGTTTGCGGTTGAACCCTGCCCTGCGCTCTATGGTGCGCGAAACCACACTAGACACGGACGATTTCATCTATCCTCTTTTTGTGCGTCATGGATCGGGGGAACGTCGCGCCATTGCTTCCATGCCGGGGCAATTCCAATTTTCGATAGATACGATGGTGGAATTTGTTGCGCCGTTAGTGGATATGGGGTTGCAGGGGGTGATCCTTTTTGGCATTCCCGCCGCCAAAGACCCGATAGGCGAAGAAAACTTCGCCCACAATGGCATTGTGCAACAGGCAGTCCGCGCCCTCAAATCTGAATTTCCGAATTTGTTGGTACTCACCGATGTCTGCCTTTGTGAATACACCGATCACGGACATTGTGGCGTTCTGCATGACGGGCGCGACAACCCCCATCTGCCTGTGGGGTATGCCTTGAATGACCCCACGATTGAAATTTTGGGACGGGTGGCGGTCAGCCATGCCGAAGCGGGAGCGGATATCGTTGCCCCCTCCGCCATGATGGATGGGCAGGTCGGGGCAATTCGCGCCGCCTTGGATAGCGCAGGGTACGACCATCTGCCGATTCTTGCTTATTCTGCCAAGTTCGCCAGTGGCT
>CBKYSX010000284.1:0-5782 GCA_966690745.1 uncultured Ardenticatenales bacterium | reverse complement strand
TATCAAAACACGGGGATTGTCCCCGTGTTTTTGTTTGATAGGAGTTTCTCATGTGTCCATTTCCTGAAACTGACGATGACCGATGGGTATTTCATTTTCTAAAAAACGGGAGTGTTGTGAAGTACTGGCAACCAACCCTTTTAGAGCAAGATTGTCTGCGTCTTGAAGCGATAGGATATCAAGTGGATCGCTTTAACTGTTTGGAGTGGGTAGACGAAGCCACCATGCACAAACAATTCAAGGAGCGGCTCGGGTTCCCCGATTATTATGGCAAAAATTTGGATGCCTTTAACGATTGCATCTCTTGGGATATTCACGTTCCTGACCGCACCGGAAGAGCACTTGTGTTGAATCGCTTCGATGCGTTTTATGCGATTGAACCACGGGTGGCTTGGCACATCTTGGATATGGTTGCCCGCTCCACCTACCGTCACCTTGTAAGGGGCAGACGTTTTTTTGTTTTTCTTCAGAGCGATGACCCCCAATTTGACGTGAAGCATGTTGGCTGTCCACACATCCAATGGAATGGGAAAGAAAGTATGAATAAAGCTAGGGGACTTTAAAATATTGTGTGAAGCGTCAACATAAGAAGCGGCGCGTGGGGAATTTTCCTCACGCGCCGCTTCTTACATTCTTGGTCCTAAGGCATAGGAAAAAAATACGTTCAAATGGAACGTGCCTTTCCCCCATTTTTCCTCTAGTAAGAAAGTTTACTATCAACTTCCTCAATGATCGCTTGCGCTTTCTTAAAGCGGGCTTTGGTGAGGGCATCCTCTTGTTCGGCAAGCAGGTTGGCAAGCCGTTTCCGTTCGGCGGCGATGATCGGGTCGTTGTAGTGGGGATGATTCGGATTGGCAAGGTTTTCCATCTCGTTGGGGTCTTGCTCCATATCGTACATTTCAAATTCGTCGGGGTAACTGCTGTTCGCGTTAAAATAGCGGGCATATTTCCACCGTTTTTCACGCACACAGCGAATCCGATCCGGCGCGTTTACCACGTTTTTGACATTCCCGTTGGAGGCACGAATATCGTCATAGGTAAAAAGCGTTGCCGTTTGCAGATTGTGTTCCGCATCGGGGTTCTGAATCACCGCCGACAGGTCTACTCCCATCAAGGTATCGGGAACGGTGACATTCAGCAACCCGGCAATAGTCGGCAGTAAATCCATGTGCGAGGCGAGTTCTGTGGTTTCGCGTGGGGTATCGGTGGGCGGAAACTGTACCGGGTTGGAAAAGACATAGGGAACATTCAGCGTTTCTTCGTAGACATTAAAGGCTTTCTGGCGCAATCCGCCGTGCGCCATCCCCATTTCGCCGTGGTCGGCAATCCGTACCACCCATGTGGAGTCCGATAGCGGCGGCTCCTCCCCGTTCGGTGTTTCCAGAACATCCAGCACTTTCCCGATTTCCCCATCAATCAATTTAAGCAGGTTCCCGTAGAAATTGATGTACTTGCGCTTCTCATCGCGGGAATGAAGGGGACCCAACCCTGCACCAGCCGCAATCCGCAATTGTGCCTGCGCCGATGGCTTGTAATTGAGGGCAAGGTTTTCATCCACGCTTTCGGGCAATTCGATATCCCCTTCAAGGTCTTTGTCGGTATAGCCGAAGGTGTAACTTTTGGGATAGGACAAGACATCATGGGGATTAACGAGGGATAACACCAGACAGAAAGGGCGGCTCCGGTCAACGGTTTGCAGAAATTGGATTGCTTGTTGAATGTACGGTCCGTCCTGATTGGCATAGCCGCCACCAAAATGTTCGGGGGCGGTATCTTGCCCCGCATCAGGGGGAATCCACCCGTCAAAGCCATACATTGCCACATCGGAAGGCATAATGTTCGCCCCGTCCGTCTGGCTTTTACAGAGGTGGAATTTGCCTCGATAGTGAACCTGATAGCCCGCCTGCCGTAAAATCGTGGCGAGATTGGGAATCGTGGGGTCAAGCGAGGTATCGTTGACCGAGTACGTGCCGCCATAGCTCAACGTATCCGTAACCCCTGTCTGTGCCGGATAGAGACTGGTAAAAACGGTGGAACGGCTGGGCGTACACATACAGGTGTTGCAACAGGCGTGGGTAAAAGTCAACCCCTGCGCCTTCAGCCGCGTCAACGTTGGCAAGTTTTTCTTTTCCCAATCAGGGGGGAAATGACGGGTCGCCCGTTCCTGGTCCGTGATAATCAACAAAAGATTGGGCTGGGGCGGCAACGACGTGGGAGGTTGGGTCATCGGCTTGCTCCTGTGATGAAAGTGAAACGTGGACGTGACGTGCTAACAAGGGGCAAACGTGCTTATGGAGCAACCCTTGACCCCTGGAATAGCCTACGGTGTAGGGAGATGGAAACGTACCGGATGGAACAACAAAAATAGCCTGACCCGATGGACGGGCAGGTGTTTAGGGAGGAGGGGATGATGATTTGTTATGGAACGGCGGGCGGGTACTCCATTCGTAGGGGAAGGAGTAATAACGGGGCAAAGGGGGTGACCTTAACATACAAACAACATTCAGAAGAAACCCTTGTATCCTTTGCAATCTATCCCAACCTCAATACAACAGTTCCATTGTAAAAGATTTATAGCGCAGAGGTCAATTGAAATTTACGGTAACTATTGCTTTTTGCAGGAACTTTGCAGATTGCCTTTGATTGTGTTTCTCCCATGGATTGAGAAGTCGTTTGTATCGACAAAAGAGGATAGGCAGGAATACCCCCTCTTGGGAGGGGGGAAGGGGGTGAGTTGTTGTTCTTTCCTGCTTCAATTTTGTCCGTCAGTCCGGTCGTTCTGTAGGGGCGGTGCCTTGTGCCCGCCCTGCGGTGGAAAACGACGGGCGACCACAAGGGTATGCCCCTACAGAGCGCATCCCACTTAATAAAAGCGCACGGAATAAACGGGCGGAAAGTTGTTGCCGATAGAAGCCCAATGGTCGCCTTTATCATCAGAAACGTAGACATTGCCGGTGGTGGTTCCGAAGGCAAGGCGATTGCCGCTTAAAGCAAGGGCGTGGCGGAAGACCACATCATACGCTACCTCCTGCGGCAATCCATCGCGGAGGGCGGTCCATGTTTTCCCACCATCTTCCGTGCGGCACACACAAAGCGACCGCCCCACTGCCATCCGAAATTCCGCATCAATCGCCGGAACCACCCACGCCGTATTTTCATTGGTTTCGTCTAACGCCAGGGCAAAGCCGAAATAGGCAGGTGCGTCCGGCTCGGAAATGGTGTTCCATGTTCCCGCGCCATCCGTAGAGCGAAAAATGCCGCAGTGATTTTGTTGCCATAACACATCGGGATTGGAGGGCGACGCAAGGATAAAATGGGGGTCGTGACCAAATTCAGGGTGAGGGTCGGGCATATAATTGACGGATAAGCCCTTATTGCGAGGTTCCCACGTTTCGCCATCGTCTTTGGTTTCATAAACCCCTCCCACACTAATCCCTACAATGACATGGCGGCTGTCGCGGGGGTCTACCACAATGGAACACAACCCCGGATGATCGCGCCCCCCGCCGAACCACCATTCTTCCCGTTCGGGACGATCCCATAACGTTTCGACAAATTGGAACGTATCACCGCCATCATCGCTACGGAACAAGCCGCCCGGCTCCGTGCCCAGATATAACTGATTGGGGCGGTCAGCCCCGCCCGGCACCAGATACCACAAATAGCTCAAACTTTTGCCGGTGGATTCGGGGTATTGCGGGAGGGGGATTTCCTGCCACGATTCTCCATTATCTTGTGAGCGGTGCAGTTTGGGTCCCCAATGTCCGTGATCCAGACACGCCCACAAAGTTCCATGGCGCGGGTCGGTTGTAGCAAAGGAGACTGCCGCTCCCTTAAACGATTCCCGTACAAATTTCCACTGTCCATCCTGTAATTCCAACTGCAACAACCCTTTACGTGTGCCCAGAAGAAGTTGGTTTGTCATGGTATGTACCTTTTTTTGAGTGAAAAGTGATTAGTGGACAGTGAAAAGTGAATGCCAGTGTGAAAAAGGTCGTACCGTTGTCACTTCCGTTCACTGTCGTTGCTGTCGTTCACTCATCACTTATCACTGCCGTTCATCCGCCCGATAGTGCCTGCATGATATAAACTTCATCATCGGCTTGCAGAGGGTCGGATAGAGTTTCACGGTCATGGATAAGCGATTGCCCGACGAAAATATTAACGTGCTGGCGGAGCCGCCCCCGTTCGTCCACAATGTAGCTGGCAAAGCCGGGGTGCATTTGTTCTAAGGTGTGGATGAGGGCGGCAACCGTATCGGCGGAAATGGGGTGGTTGTTGTGAAGGTCGGGGAAAAATTTGCGGAGGTGGTTGGTAAAACGGACAAAAGGCATGAGCAATTTTCCTGAATTTTAGAGCCATTTTAGACCAAAAGTTCTATAAAAGTCAACATACTTATTCAATGAGTATGGATGTACAAAAGGGTACAAGGTAGCAGGACGCAGGACGCGGAAAGCAGAAACGGCGTGACATGGGGGCAGGGACGCAGGGAATTAAAATGCAGGGGCGAAGCATCCGCTCAACTTGGTTACGTGGGGTGGCTTCGGGATGGAGGTAATTTTGTAAACGGGCGGGTGTGGGGCGTGACGGATGCTCGCCTGCCGTAAGGACGGGACGCGGGACGCAGAAACAACAACGGCGACCCACCCCCCTTCCCCCCTCCCAAGAGGGGGTGAGAGAGGGAAGGAACAGGGTATTTGGACTGTAGGGGCGGGTCATGGCATGGCGATAGATCCAAAATGAACCGATTGACCCGCCCCTACGAGCCACGACAATGGGGTTATACGAGGTTTTTTGCCCATTCTCGTGCCAGAATTGCGTTGGCAACCATGGCTTCTTCCCATTGGGCAATCTCTATGTGTTCATTGACGGTATGCACCACCGATTCATCGCCGGGACCAAAGCCAATCACGGTGAGACCCGCCCGCGCATAATGTCCGCCGTCGGTGGCGAACCGCCATACTTTGGTCGGGATGGGTCGCCCCAAGCCCCGGCTCAATATCTGTTCGGCGGCAACAATGGCGGGGTGGTCGGCGGGAAGGGAAAAGGCGGGCGCATCACTTTCCATCGGGCGCACATACCCGTTATAGCTGACCCGATGGAGCGAAGCCAGATAAACCTCGCCGCTTGCGCCTTCGGTCAGGCTGGCTTCCAAAATCGGGGCGACCTTCTGTTTTGCAACCTCGCTGGTTTCGCCGGGAACGGTGCGCCAATCCAATGTCAGCCACGCCTCGCCCGGAACCACATTCGCGCTGGTCTGGTCGGTGCGAATCAAGGTGGGCGCAACGGAGCTGTAGCCCAAATCTTCATCGTAGCCGAGGTCTACATCTTCTAATCGCTGTAGAAAATTGGCGATAGTGTAGAGCGGATTTACCCCGGTCTGCGGGACGCTGGCATGTACCGCACGACCCCATACGTGTACCACCAATTCGCTCCGTCCGCGATGCCCGCGCCGCAATTCATTAGAACTCGGTTCGCCGATGACGACCAGTTGGAGCTTATCCGCCATATCCTCCGCCATGAACCGCGCCCCTAAGCCCCCGACTTCTTCTTGTACGTCCGCAGAAACATAAACATCCCCTGCCGGACGCTCGCCATCCTGCAACAAGCGTGCCACGCCATAGACCTGTGCCGCCAGTGGTCCTTTAATATCGCTTGCCCCCCGCCCCCACACTTTACCATCATGGATGGCTCCGCTAAAGGGTTGCCCGTAGGGGGGCCACGCGGCAGGGTCG
Organism: uncultured Ardenticatenales bacterium; assembly: GCA_966690745.1. Taxonomy (GTDB): domain Bacteria; phylum Chloroflexota; class Anaerolineae; order Ardenticatenales; family Ardenticatenaceae; genus CBKYSX01. Next base: position 47 of record CBKYSX010000284.1, on the reverse strand, counting down.
CCCACATCCACATGGTCAAGGTGAGTATTAAACATCACCGCAGGGGC
>CBKYSX010000283.1:0-5792 GCA_966690745.1 uncultured Ardenticatenales bacterium | reverse complement strand
GTTAAGGGGAAGTCGAAATCCCGCACCTCGCTCAAGGCTTGATTCACGCCTGAAAACAGACGGCTGTTTTCGTTGCTCAATGCCAATACCCAGTAATTCACCTGTTGCAGTCGTGCTCGCACCACATCCCGCGTCACAAAACTATCATCCAGCACCACCCGTTCCGGCAAGGGGTAAGCAACAACGTGCGCTTCGGCAAGGTCTTCATGCACAAAAATTGCCAACCCTTCCTTCAATTCCCCCATATCCACATTGTCTACCACTTCATGAAGGTGTCGGAGCAAAGCACTCCCCTCGCCATTGTTGGATTGCTCTTTAATCAAGGCTTCGGCATGTTTCACCATATTTTTGAGCCGAATTGGATTTTGTTGGGCTTCGGGAATACTTTTATAGGTAGGAAAAGTAATCGTGAGGGCGGGGAACCCTTGAACACTTTGTAACCGTTCGATGGTTTTGCGTCGCATATATTGTTCCTTTCGTTGATTCTGTAGAGATGCGTCCCCAAAGTATAGCACACGCTTCCTACGCGATTTTTGACATTCACTATCCATAGGGCTATAATACTTAGTATACTAACGATTAGGATGCAAATGAATCCCGATTTAACCTTTGATACTATTACCGACGATTGGCAACTTGTGGCACAGGTCAGTCAGGCGTACCGCACCCTTGCCAATAGCTATATGGACAGCATTGGAATGCACCGCGCTCAAGCAATTGTGCTATGTACTGTTTGTGCCAGCGAAGGGTTGACCCAATCAGAGATTGCCGCCTCTCTCTCCGTACAAGGGGCAACCATCACCCCGATTCTGAAAAAGATGGAAGAAGCCCACTTCATTACCCGTCACCGTGACCCGACCGACAACCGGCTGGTACGGGTCTATGCAACCCCGGAGGGGCATACCAAAGAAAAGGAAATTAACGCCCGGTTCCGGGAATTTGAACAAGTCCTCTTTCGGAATATTTCCGCCGACCATCGCACCCTTTTACGCGAACTCTTATTGAAACTGATTAGCAACATGAATGAGGCAGAGGGCTAATCGCACCCTATGGGTTAGCCTTATGCGTAAACCTACTGATGAACACTCAACCTGATACCACTTCTCCGTTTACCATCCACCCTGCCATGTCCCTCGGCGCGGTACATTACACCGTTGCCGATTTGGAACGGCAAATCGCTTTCTACCGTGACCTTTTAGGCTTTCAAGTCCATTGGCGCGAAGGGGCTTCCGCCGGATTGGGCGCGGGGCAACACGATTTGCTCCGCCTGACCGAACAACGCGAGGCGCGGCATGTTCAAGGCAAGACGGGGCTGTACCATACCGCCTTTTTGGTTCCAACTACCTGGGAACTCGCCAACCTGCTGAAACAAATTGCCATCACCCGCACCCCGATTCAAGGCATCGTCAACCATCGCACCCATCTGGCGATTTATCTGCCCGATGCCGAAGGCAACGGGATTGAATTGGCGTGGGATTTTCCGAAAGCACAATGGCCCCCGCTCAGTGACATTCTGACATTGGGGAACTTGCCGCTCGAACCGGAAACCCTGTTTGCCGAATTGGAGCAAAACCCGAATGAATGGCGGGGGTTGGATGCCGCCACACAGGTAGGGCATGTCCATTTACACGTTGCCGATTTGAACCGTGCCAATGATTTTTATCATGGGGTTTTGGGGCTGGAAACCCTTTTTGTCCACCCCCGCTTTGGCGCGGCATTCTTTAGCGCGGGCGGGTACCACCACCACCTCGGTACGAATACCTGGCAAGGGGTTGGCGCACCCCCACCCCCCGCCGATGCCACAGGACTACGCCATTACACCATCGCCTTACCCGATGGCGACGAAGTGGCGCGGGTACTGGACCGGGTGAAAGCCGCCGGAATTGCGACTGAAACAGTGTCGAACGGGGTCAAATTCAGTGACCCCTTCCGCAACGGGATTGTGTTGACCGACAACCCATCGGCAGTGTAATCCCTTTCTAAAAGGAGAGGCTGTGTAATTGCTCCATCTCTCCAATAAGAAGGTAATCGTTACAGGAGACGAAACCGAGTTTCTGCCGTGGAAAACTCGGTTTCTTTCTTATTGGGCAGGCGCAAGAGGGTGGGATTGTTTGTTTTTCTTCCACCATACGATTGCCCTTCATTGCCGAAAACAAGATTGCCCTTCATACTAAATTCCCCGCATTCTTCGGATATTTCCTCATATCCCATTCCAATATCCATTCCATCGGAACAGTACATATCTTTTTAACGCTGGTGCCGGAATCCAAGTTGTTGTCCCAAAATGCCTGACGGTCTAGGCAAACGTGGTAGCCAAAGGAGGCGCAGTGGCACGGTTTTTGTTTTTTTCTATTCCGTTGTCGGGGCATGTGTTGCCGGGGTTGTTGGTGGCGCAGTGGTTGGTAGAGGCGGGGCATGAAGTACGGTGGTACAGCACGAGCAAATGGCAAGCCAAGATTGAAGCAACGGGAGCGACATGGCTGGGGGTGAAACGGGCAAAAGATTATGACGACGATGCGCTGTTGGATGCCTTTCCGCAGTTACGCGGCAAACGGGGAATTGCCATGGCAATTGCCGAAGCGCACCACGTTTTTTTGGATGAATACCCGCACTATATCCGTGATTTGTTGGAAATTTTGGAAACCTACCCTGCCGATGTGATGGTGGCGGACTCTTTAGAGATGATTCCGGGCATCCTTCGCGCCAAGGGCGGACCCCCTTGGGCAATTTACAATATCAGTGTTAATTCGATTGCCGGGGCAGAGATACCCACCTTTGGCTTGGGGCTGAACTATGACCCATCATGGGTGGGTCAATTCCGAAACCGGCTCCTCAATTGGATGGTTCCAAATGTAATCTTTCGGGATTTGGTTTCGCATTACAATGAGATTTGTAAAGAATTTGGAACCCCAACCACCCGTTTTTTCCCCGCTTACGAACAACGCCACGCCGACCTTTTTATGATGACAACCATCCCCTCGTTTGAATATCCCCGTACCGATTTGGGGACGATGTATCAGTTTATGGGTTCGCTCATTCCGCCGCCGCCCCCTCACTTTGCCCCGCCTGTATGGTGGGATGACCTGCAAAATGGACAACCTGTTGTTCATGTCACTCAGGGAACCCTTGCCAATCACGATTTCGATGATTTACTTGTTCCTACCTTGAAGGCATTGGCAGATGAAGAGGTATTGGTAATTGCCACGACCGGGAAGGCAGTAGACCCCGCTCTCTTGGGCGAATTGCCGGCCAATGTGCGCCTTGCCCCCTTTATTCCCTACACTATGTTATTGCCTCATGTAGATGTCATGGTATCGAACGGGGGCTATGGCGGCTGTCAATGGGCAATGAAATATGGCGTACCGATGGTGGTGGCAGGCGTGACCGAGGATAAGATGGAAGTAACGTGCCGCGTTGCCTATAGCGGGTTGGGTATCAATCTTAAAACCCAATCGCCCTCGGTGGCACAATTAAAACGCGCCATCCGGCGCGTACTGGATGAACCCCATTTCAAACAACGGGCGCGAGAACTCGCCGCCGAGGTTGCTTCCTACGATACGCGCCACCTGGTCATCACAGCACTGGAGGGGTTGGTAGCGCGGCAACGCTCTCTGTAATTTTAGAATATAAAAAGAGGCAGACGATCTAGGCTCGTCTGCCTCTTTTTTGGAAACTTATCCCATCACTTGCGTCAGTGAAATAATAATCGTGCCATCTGCCGCCATCAGGTTAAGGATGTCTCCTTCGCGGGTAAAACCGGTCACACGGGTGAGCGCGTTGAAGAAATTGCTCTCTTGTATATTCAATTCCTGCTCCATACAGCCCATCTCAGTGGCAACCACTTGCCCGATGGTGACATTACTGCCATCCACTGTATAGGTTCCGCTAAAACCGTTGCAACTGCCATTTCCCACCACCGTACTATCTTCATTAAAGATAATATTGGGTACCGTTGGTTGAATCACATTTTCGCCATCAATCGTAACCGCATTCCAGCCACCAAGAATGAGCGAGGAATTGTCGCCTGTATCGCCGGGCGCGTCAGCGGCTGGGGTACAGGCGATCAGGGCAAAGGCAAAGATGAGAATCGTTGTGATAAGAGAAATATGGGGTCGGGTGTTCATCATTTTTGCTCCACAGGTATTGTGAAATTGAGGTGGTTACGGCTGTCGGGTAAACGTTAAAAGAACGTACTTTGTTTCATCTGGTGGAAGGGGTGCGATTGAGACTGTACCCTTGTTTCTCGCCGGAACTGTGCCACTTCCATCATTATGATGATAGCGTTGTACCATTGCAAGGATAAAAGAGATGCAAAGCCTTTGCAGATTTTTTTCGCGAAGAAAATAACGACATAACCTGAATCTCTCCCTGCTCTAAAGAGGCGGGGCTATAGACCCATTCTCTGCGAAGATGTGTGAGAAACAACAGGTCTTTGGCACGGTCACTTTAGTGCCGTAAAGCGGATTCCACCTCCACTTTTTACCCCTCCAAAAACTTATAGGGCTTTCTTCCTGCGAGGATGAGACCTCTTGGGGGAGGTCGCCGCTCTCCGCTCTCGCTTCTCCCCTCTTTAAAAGGGCTTTCGTCTATCATACCCTAAGCCATTCGTCACGCCTGCTTTTACCCGTATACTACCTTTGTCATGAGACGTTCCCCCCAAACGATGACATTTTCTCCCAAACAGATGGACAACTGAATAATACAACACTGCCAACACCGCCGATAGTCGTAACCGCTGTCGCAAAGCAATCGGTTGGTCATGATTACTTTGCCGACACATCAGAAATCCCCTACACCCTCCGGTACGATGCTTGTCATACCAACTCGCTCATTCATCGTACCACCCACGAAAGGAGCGATGATGTCACCATCGGCAACGATTGCGCTTATTACGGGTGCAAACAAAGGAATTGGACTGGCAACGGCACGTCAATTGGGCGCAAAAGGGATGCAGGTGTTGGTCGGGGCGCGGGATGTAGAACGGGGGTCAGTTGCAGTTGCCACCTTACAAGACGAAGGGATTGCGGCTGAATTTATTGAAATTGACCTTACCAAGCCGGATACCATCCGGGCGGCGGCACAAACGATTGAGCAAAAGTACGGTAAGCTGGATATTTTGGTCAACAACGCCGGGGTTGCCCTGTGGCACCTGGCGGCACCGTTTGAACAGTTGGATTTGTCAGTGTTACGCACTATTTATGAAACCAACGTATTGGGTACGGTATCGGTGACGCAGGCAATGCTCCCCTTGCTCCGTCGCGCCGAAGCGGGGCGAATTGTAAACCTTACCAGTCGGTTAGGCTCATTTGGAACCGTCACCAACCCGGAGGGACCTTATTCCGAGTTGGCACTATTTAGCTATCCTTCTTCCAAAACTGCCTTAAACCTTTTCACCTTGATGCTTGCCCGCGAATTGCAAGGGAGTTCGATCAAAATTAATGCTGTGTGCCCCGGCTACGTCGCCACCGACCATAATGGCGGGCAGGGCTTTCTTACGGCGGAGCAAGGGGCTGAAATCGTAGTACAGTTTGCCACCGTAGGAACCGATGGACCCAATGGCGGCTTCTTTGAGCAAAGCGGAACGTTGCCCTGGTAGGTTCATAAAAAAAGGGAAAGGCGCACTGCCTCTCCCTTTTTTATAGAAGCTCTTTTAAATGGTGATCGTATTGGTTGTAGGGGCAGTCGTCGTAGTCGTATCGGCGGGCAACGAATCTACCCCTTCTTGCAGAAGGTCGGCTTCTAAGCCGCGCCGTGGCGGGTATTTGTCGCCAAAATCGCGCAGTTCGGCGATG
>CBKYSX010000282.1:0-5795 GCA_966690745.1 uncultured Ardenticatenales bacterium | reverse complement strand
TTACACCCACCACTTCCGGTCTCTATTGCGCCACCGGGGATTTTTACATAGACCCGTGGAAGCCCGTTCCCCGCGCCGTTGTCACCCATGCCCACGCCGACCATTACGCATGGGGCTGTGGCGCGTATCTGGTGGCGGCGGAAGGGGAACGGGTTTTTCGCTTGCGGTTGGGCGCAGAAGCACGAATCAGAAGCCAACCCTATGGCGCATATGTGACGCTTAACGGAGTGAAGGTTTCATTCCATCCGGCGGGTCATATTCTCGGCTCGGCACAGGTGCGGGTGGAATATCAGGGGGAAGTGTGGGTGGTATCGGGGGATTACAAGAACGAAGCCGACCGTACCTGTACTCCTTTTGAAGTCGTTCCATGCCATCACTTTATCAGTGAGGCAACCTTTGCCCTGCCTATCTATCAGTGGCGACCCCAATCGGAAATTTTTGCCGATATGAACCAATGGTGGGCAGGCAACGCCGCCGAAGGCAAAGCCACGATTCTGTATTGCTACGCGCTGGGTAAAGCGCAACGGGTGTTGGCGGGGGTTGACCCTTCAATTGGTCCGATTCTGACGCATGGTGCGGTAGAGCAAATGAACCAGGCATATCGGGCTAGTGGAATTGATTTGCCGCCGACCACCTATGCCATGACTGCCGCCAAACAGGATTATGGGGGGGCATTGATTATCGCCCCGGTATCGGCGCGGGATACGGCATGGGTGCGGCGGTTCGGCGCACACGCCACCGGCTACACCTCCGGCTGGATGCGGATTCGCGGGACGCGCCGCCGCCGTGCAGTGGATCGCGGCTTTATCCTCTCCGACCATGCCGATTGGGACCATCTGCTTGCAACCATACGTGCCACGGGTGCGGAAAGGATTGGCGTAACGCACGGCTATGTGCCCGTGCTTACCCGCTATTTGCAAGCGCAAGGCATGGATGCGTATGGCTTGGAAACCCGTTATGGGGGTGAAGTAGATGACAGTACGGAAGGCGGGACGACCGAAAGCGGGACGCAGGACGCAGAAAGCGGAAACGGCTTGTAAACCACAGAGGACACAGAGAACAACGAGGGCGCGAAATTGAGTTTTGCCGTTTCTCCGCTCTCCTTTCTCCCCTCTCATCTCTCTTATGAAAGCATTTGCGGCACTCTATACCGCCCTTGACGAAACCAATAAAACCAACGCCAAACTCGCGGCATTGGAAGCGTATTTTCGCTCTGCGCCGCCCGCCTCCGCCGCATGGGTGGTTTACTTTATGGTCGGTCGCCGTCCGCGACAGGCAGTGAATTCCCGTAAATTGGCAGAATGGGCATGGGAAACGGCGGGCGTTCCGGCTTGGCTCTTTGGCGAATCCTACGATGCAGTCGGGGATATTGCGGAAACCATCACCCTGATTTTGCCCGAAAGTGACATCAGCAGTGATGTGCCATTGTCGGAATGGGTAGAGCGATTGCTGGCACTGCGGGGGATGGAAGAAAGCGACCAACGCGCCGCAATTTTACAGGCATGGCAAGAGCTGGACCGCACCCAACGGTTTGTCTGGAACAAATTGATTACAGGCGGGTTTCGCGTGGGGGTATCGCAACAGTTGGTCATACGTGCCCTGGCGAATGCAAGCGGGATGGATTCAGCCGTAATAGCCCACCGCTTGATGGGGGATTGGGAACCGACCGAAGATTTTTTTCGTGCCCTTTTGGAACCGGATACCGCCGATAGTGACATCAGTCGCCCCTACCCCTTCTTTCTGGCATATCCGATTGAAGTGGCTGAAGGGGATACGGCGGACGAATCGCTCTCCTCTCAATTGGGTGAACGGGCGGAGTGGCAGGTCGAATGGAAATGGGATGGGATTCGCGCCCAGCTGATACGCCGCAACGGGCAAACCTTTCTATGGTCGCGCGGGGAAGAATTGGTAACAGACCGATACCCCGAAGTGGCGCAAGCCGCCGGGCACTTGCCTGATGGGACGGCGTTGGATGGGGAGTTGCTGGTGTGGGTAGAGGGCACTGTTCAACCCTTCGCTTTGCTCCAACGGCGTATCGGGCGCAAAAGCGTCAGTTCGAAAGAAACCAAATCGTTCCCGGTGATTTTTCTGGCGTATGACCTGATGGAATGGGAAGGCAACGATTGCCGTGAGGAGCCGCTAACGTGGCGGCGCGAACGGGTCGAACAGTTGGTCGCCGCGGCAAATCACGAATCCTTACTGCTATCACCTCTGGTCCATGCAGAAAGTTGGGAGGCATTGGCAGAAGTCAGAATGGAGAGCCGCGAACGAGGGGTCGAAGGGTTTATGCTAAAACGGTACACCAGCCCCTATCGGGTCGGGCGGCAGAGGGGGGATTGGTGGAAATGGAAAGTGGATCCCTATACCGTAGATGCTGTGTTGATATATGCCCAACGGGGAAGCGGCAAACGGGCAAGCCTCTACACTGATTACACCTTCGGCGTATGGGACGACGAAGGCACACTGGTTCCCTTTGCCAAAGCCTATAGCGGCTTAACGGATGCCGAAATACGGGAGGTAGACCGCTTTATTCGCCGCAACACCAAAGAGCAGTTTGGTCCGGTTCGTACCATTACCCCCGAATTGGTTTTTGAGCTTGGCTTTGAGGGCATTCAACGCTCCAATCGCCATAAATCAGGCATTGCGGTGCGGTTCCCCCGAATTCTGCGTTGGCGGCAAGATAAAAAAGCTGATGAAGCGGATACGCTGGAAACGGTTCGGGCGTTATTGCCGGAGTAATGTCGCTTCTCCTAATTGTTGCACATAGGGCAACCCTTCCCGCAGGCGTACCCCGTGCCACGACAGTAATTCTCCATCCACCAACTGTATTTTGGGGGCGGGGACGCCCAGTGCTATCAATTCTTCGCGATGGTTTTCCGTAAAGGGAAAGGGTTCGGAGGCAAGGAAGATATGATCTGCATGGTGTAAATCGTCAAGGGTAATTTCAGGATACCGTCCCGCAAAAGGATTCGTAAAACCACCCTGTGCCAGCATATCGGTAATGAAGGTTTCCTGACCCGCCGCCATGTACGGGTCGCGCCAGATGAGGTAGGCTACCGTTCGGGTTGGGCGATGCCATACACGCGGGAGCAATGCCTGAATTTCGTCGCTAAGGCGATGCCCAATCTCCCCTCGCCCCACCAATTGCCCCAGAGTGCGAATATCGGCAATGGCTTCCACTACCGTGCGCGGCTCTGCCACCCATACGGGAATCCCTGCCGCTTCTAAGGCTTCAATATCCTCCTGACGGTTCTCTTCCCGATTCGCCAGCACCAAATCGGGCTGGAGTGCCATAATTTTATCAAGCTTCGGGTTCTTGGTGCCGCCAATCCATTTATCGGCAGAGACTTTATCCTTCGGGTGGACACAAAAGCGGGTGTAGCCCACAAGGTCATCCCCACGCTCCAGGGCGAAGAGTGTTTCGGTGGTACTTGGAACGAGGCTTACTAACCGGATGGGCGTAGCAGGCAAAGGTTTGTACGCGACATCGCGCACATCATAAAGTGGTGAAATATTCATAGGGAGAGGTATAGTCGAGAAGCGAGAAATGGGAAACGAGAACCGTACTTCTTCCTGTTTCCCATTTCTTGCTTCTCCTTTCCCGTTTTTGTCCACCCCTCCGCTATAATAAGGATTGACCTTGCCCCCGCTCTAAAGAGGCGGGGCTATAGACCTGTTGCTTACAGGATGGGTGTCCCGGGTGTAATGCGCCTGTGCGAAGCTACGGCGGGCGGGTCAACGGTTATATTTGGGATATATAGCCATTCCTTGACCCGCCCCTACTACAACCCTGCCGTTCACTGTCGTTGCTGTCGTCACTTCCGTTCACTATTCACTGACCACTAACCACTGATCACTCAAATGTCCGACCCAAGCCCTGCCGATACCACCGCCACGCTCGATGGCACCATTGAGCGCATGACCTTCCATAATGAAGAAAACGGCTTCACCGTTGCCAAATTTATTCCCAAAGGGAAAAAATATGAGGTGACGGTGGTGGGTACGTTGCTGGGGGTCAATGTGGGCGAATCGGTGCGGCTGATGGGACGCTGGACCACCCACCCCGATCACGGCAAACAATTCGATATTCAACGCTACACCGTACAACTACCCGCCACGATAGAGGGGATTCGTAAATATCTGGGCAGTGGGCTGATCAAAGGGATTGGTCCGAAGATGGCGGAAAGCATCGTGGATTATTTCGGGTTGAAAACGTTGGAAGTGATTGACAACGAACCTGACAAATTGAATGATGTGCCCAACATTGGCAAAAAACGGGTCAAACTGATTGCCAAAGCATGGCAGGAACAGCAACAAATCAAAGAACTGATGATTTTTTTGCAGGCACATCAGGTGAGTACCGGGTTGGCGGTGAAGATTTATAAACATTACGGGGATGATGCCATTGGTATCGTCCGCGCCAATCCCTACCGCCTTGCCAAAGATGTCCATGGCATTGGGTTTAAGACGGCAGATGGGATCGCCCAAAAAATGGGGATGCCTACCGATGCACCCGAACGGGTACGGGCAGGATTGGTTTTTAAGACGGGCGAATTTACAGATGAGGGACATGTCTATACCACTCGCGAGGATTTGATTCGTACCTCATCGGAATTACTGGGCGTAGATGCCGACCAATGTGAATGGGAATTGGACAAATTGTTGGGGGAAAAGGAATTAATTGCGGATGGCGACGGAGGGGGGCGGATTTATTTGCCGCCTTTTTTCCATGCCGAGGGCGGCATTGCCACCAAAATGCGTCTGTTGGTCACCACCAACCGGGACCGTCTGGCATTTTACAAAACCGCCAATTGGGCGAGCGTTTTTACATGGTTGGATGAACGCAACCCCTTCCAACTCTCACCCCGCCAGAAAGAGGCAGTGCAACTCGCCCTCACCGAACGGGTGGTAGTCCTGACCGGGGGACCGGGAACGGGGAAAAGCACGGTAACAGGAACGATTCTAAAATTGTTGAAAGCCAAGCAAAAGAGCGTTCTGCTTGCCGCCCCCACTGGACGCGCCGCCAAACGCTTAAGCGAGGCGACAGGCGAACCCGCCCAGACCCTACACCGCTTATTAGAATGGAATCCGAGTAGCGGACAACAATTTCTGCGCGACCGCACCAATCCGCTTGATGCGGACATGATTATCGTGGACGAAGCCTCCATGATTGATTGTCTGCTGATGAACAATTTGCTTAAGGCGGTGGAGGCGGGAACCCATTTACTCTTGGTGGGCGATATTGACCAATTGCCCAGTGTGGGGGCGGGAAACGTTCTGCGGGATTTAATCAAGAGCGGCGAGATTCCCACCGTCACGCTGGATACGATTTACCGTCAGGCGGCGGGGTCGTACATTATCGTCAATGCCCATAGGATTAATCAGGGCGAAATGCCCGCTTTTCCCCCTGACGCGCAAGATTTCTTCTTCTTCAAAGCGGAACAACCCGAAAATGCCGCCAATCTACTCCTGGATGTGGTGCGACGGCGCATCCCTGATAAGTTCGGTTTCGACCCTGATAAAGACATTCAGGTGCTTAGCCCGATGCACCGGGGCGCGGTGGGAGTGGGGGCGTTGAACGAACGCTTACAAGCCGTGTTAAACCCTGCCGTGCCACAACGGAATGAATTGCGCCAATCCCATCGCGTTCTGCGCGAAGGGGATCGCCTGATGCAGATTCGCAACGATTACGACAAGATGGTTTTCAACGGGGATATGGGGCGGTTGATTCGGTTGGACAAAGAGGAACAAATTGCGATTCTGGATTTTGAAGGGCAACGGGTGGAATACGAATT
>CBKYSX010000281.1:0-5803 GCA_966690745.1 uncultured Ardenticatenales bacterium | reverse complement strand
CATTCCATCCCACATTGGGATGTTGCAAGAGCGTACCAATTTGATTGTTCCCTGGGAAGTACTTTCCCGTACACCCCATAAACAATACAAAATTCATCTTATTTAACCGTGGAAAACCCGCCGATATCGGCGCACGCCGCAGAGATGCACCGCCCTTACCTTCCTTAGCGGACGCTCTGTTCTGCCGTGTCGCAAGAGGCGGGCACCACCCCATTCAGTTGTCCGGGTGTAGCCGAAAGGAACGCACCACGCCCGCAGAAAGAATTCTGCTTGCCGCGTCCTGCGTCCTTGCCACTCTATGACAACCTTTCATGAAGGAACTCTATATGTCGAACGACAACGGAGGAGAACGTCCGAAAAAGGACGTTGCGCTCTTCTTGGATTTTGAGAATGTCTACATCTCAGTCCGACAAGTGTATAACCAAAATCCTAATTTCGAGGCGTTAGCCGAAAAAGCCGACGAATTTGGACGGGTCATTATCTCCCGCGCCTATGCCGATTGGTATCGCTATCAACGGATTACCAACGCCCTCTATGCCAACGGTATCGAACCCGTTTACGTCCCCACTTACTATTACGGTCAAAACCCCCAACATTCCAACGCCATTAAAAACAGTGTAGACATCCACATGACCATTGATGCCATGCGGACGTTGTACACCCATGATAACATTCAAACCTACATCTTCATTACCGGGGATCGTGATTTTATTCCGTTGATGAATGCGATTCGTCAATACGGAAAAGAATGTATCGTAGTGGGCGTAGCGGAAGCGGCAAGCAGTCACCTTGCCCAAAGTGCCGACCAATTCTTCTTCTATCATCAAATCGTTGAGGGATTACTCCCGGAAGCGCGGGTACGTGACCCTTTTGAAGGGTTGATTGAAGCGGTGAAACTCTCCCGTGACCGGCGCACCGACCCGACCTTTGCGACCGTCAAATTGTTGATGCAGGAAATCATGGGCAGTTTTGACGAACGGCGCGTCAAAGGCAAAGATGGCAAGGGGTTCCCAAAGTTCAAGGATTTTGTGCGCGAAGCCGAACGACGTGGATTGGTAAAGGTACATTCCAGTGGCACGTTGAACCTTGTGCTTCTTCCGGGCGATGTAGTTGTAGAACCACCCGCAACCTCCAACCAATTAAATGGTAATATCGTAGATATTGAATCGGCTCCCGAGATACTCGAATTGGAAGTAGAGCCGGAAAAAGACTCCAAAGCCAAAACCACCCGTACCCGTAAGACCCGTACGCCGCGCAAAACAACGACAACCCCCGCCAAAGCCACACCCGCACCCGTACCTGCTTCCACGTCTAAATCTACGACGACCTCGCGGCGGCGCACCAAAGCGGATGATGCCCAACCGACCCCGCCCGATGCACCCTCGAACGGAACCGATGCGGAAACCAAACCGATTACGATTGAAGAATCGCTCAATTTGGACCCCAACGACCCGGCAACCCCCGTCATTCAGGCGGTGCAATTGGCGCGGCGGCGCAACAATTTGTGTACGTTGACCACCATCAAGGCGTTGGTACGCGAATTACATCCTGATTTTGACGAAAGCAATTATAAAAACACCGAGGGCGAACCGTATAAAAATATTCGTGACCTGGTGCAAGAAGCCGTAGATGCGGGCAAATTACAATTGCTGACCACAGGAACCGTGAAAGAAATCTTCCTTCCCGGTGAAGATATGCAAAAACTCAGCCGCTTCGCCAATCGCGGACGGAAATAGACGATAACCCACGAATAAATAAAGAGGGCTGAAGCTTCAGCCCTCTTTTTATATGAATTGCTCTTATTATGCTAAGGATGTTTACGGAATAGGCGGGCGGTTGCTTGCCTTACACCAGCCTTCAAAAACGTCGCTACGCGCATGTACTTTGCACACATTGTGGACTCCCAGCCTTATGGCCCCATCTTTTACGAACCATTCAACGCGATAATCTCAAAAGCGTTCAAAGGTTCGCTCCGCCCTTTGGCACTGATCGCGGCAACAGGACGCACCTGTACCCATTTTTTCACCGCTTTGTAGGTTTGTTCGCAAATCAGTACTTGTCCGCCGGTTGCGTTTTCCTGCAACCGTCGCGCCATGTTGGGGGTGTTGCCAATCGCCGTGTAATCCATCATCTGTTCCGTGCCAACATTACCAACAATTGCGTCCCCCGTAAAAATGCCGATGCCCAACCCCATCTCTTTCAGCGCGGATTTTTCGGCTTTTAATCCTTCAAATTCCCGCTTCATCTCCCACGCCGTACGCACGGCGCGTAATTCTTCCTCTCCAACGGGTATCGGTGCGCCATACAACGCCATCACGGCATCCCCCAGATATTTATCAAATGTACCGTGCTCTTTAAAGATCAGGGGCACCAATCGCTCCCATACCCCGTTAAGCACTTGTAACACTTCGGAGGCATCGTTACGTTCACTAAAGGTCGTAAAACCGCGAATATCGGCGAACAAGATGCTTAATCGGCTGACCTGTCCGCCTAATTTTAGATTCTGTTCGGGATTAATCAGGATATTTTCAGCAACCTCTGCCGCAACATAACGTGTGAATGCCGAATGCAACAACTTATTTTTTGCTTGCAATTCGTCCCGCAATTGTTTAATCCGCAATAACGAACGTACCCGCGCCACCAGCTCCACGCGATTGAAGGGTTTTGATAAAAAATCGTCCGCGCCTAATTCCAAGCCGCGTACCTTATCGGACAATTCGCGCAGAGCCGTGAGCATCAAAATCGGAATCCCGGTCGTCGCGGGGTCTTCCCGCAGGCGGCGTGTTACTTCAAATCCATCTAATTTCGGCATCATCACATCCAAAAGCACCAAATCCGGTAAGGTATCGGTGACCATTTGCAACGCTTGTTCGCCATCTCGCGCTGTTGAAATGGCATAGCCCTGAGGTGCCAACATTGCTTCCAATAATTCGATATTTTGTTCACTATCATCAACGACCAGAATTTTAAGCGGATACACACTCACCTGCTTAGTGAAAAGTGATTAGTGGTCAGTGATAAGTGAACGGAAACGACCCATACCAGCACTATTGGGAAAACAGATAGGAGAGCAAGTATGTAGAAAAGCAGTGAAAAAGATCATCTCATTACTTTTCAATGTTGCCACTACCGTTCGCTATTCACTACTCACTATTCACTTATCACTACCTGCTCTTGTGGAATTCGTATGGTAAAAGTACTGCCCTGCCCCGGTTCACTCGTTGCCGTGACTTCACCTCCATGCAATTGTACGAAACGGCGTACCAATGCCAATCCTAAACCTGTCCCTTCCGTAGCACTCCGATAGCCCCGGTCCAAACGATGAAACACGTCAAAAATGCGCTCCAATTGATCAGAGGGAATCCCGATGCCCGTATCTTTTACGGAGATATAGGTCTGAGGTTCCCCGGCTTCGTCCGTTTCGCCCCATGCACGCACCGTTACAAGTCCATTATCGGGCGTAAATTTTACAGCATTCGACATGATGTTATAAAGAATCTGCTTGAAACGAAGCCGGTCTGCCATAATCCGTTGCGGGGCTTCTTTATGATCCAACGCAATTTTTAAGCTCTTCTTCGCCGCCAAAGGTTCAATAATCGTGTAGACCTCCTGCAATGCACCATCCAATCGGAACGGCTCAGCTTGCATCTCCATTTTGCCCGCCTCAATCTTGGACAGGTCTAAAATGTCATTGATAAGGTCCAACAAGTGCCGCCCACTGTTATTAATATTGTTGAGATAGCGGGATTGCCTTTCGTTCAATTCACCAAACGTCTGGTCTATCAAAATTTCGCTGAACCCCAAAATTGCATTGAGCGGGGTACGCAGTTCGTGGCTCATATTCGCCAAAAACTCGCTCTTCAGTTGCGAGGCGCGGCTCAAATCGGCATTGGTTTCCTGCAATTCAGATACAAGACGCATATTTTCCAGCACCCCTGCGCCATGTTGGGCAAACAATGCCAGCAACCCTAATTGGGCGGTATCAAACGAAGGCGCATCCCGCTTAAAAAGGACAATAACCCCCAGAACCGTGCCCTTCCAGATCAACGGTGCCGCCATTGCATCCGCCATCTCCCTCTGCGGAAGCACCCGTTGCCCATTAGCACGTTCAAATAGCAAAGGTTCCCCGGAATGAACCACCTGCGCCAACACCGCCGGTATGGGCAGTGCCGCCCGTTGGCTGTTCCCATTCGCACTGCTTGCATCATGCCAATGGGAGGTCACACGCATTTCATTGTTGATATGTCGGAGAAGTAAAACCCCTTCACTGGCATTCAACAAGGTTGCCGCGCCCTGCACCAACTGTTGATGAAGCGGAGCAGTGCCTTGTTGGCCGGATAGATCCGTGGTTAAGTGCAACAGGCGCGTTAATTGCTGTACTCGCGCCTGGCTTTCTTCATACAAACGGGCATTTTCCAACGCATTGGCGGCACGATCTGCCAACAGGCGGAACACCGTTTCCATATCCCCCGAAAAGGCATCTCTACGGGTGCTGTCAATACTTAATGCGCCAATCACCCGGTCCCCGATAATCAAAGGTGTTACCATCAGCGAGCGCACATTGGAACCCAAGTCTAAGAAATCGGGGTGCGTGGTGGTGTCCAACACCGTAATCGTCCGCGCCTCACGGACACAGCGTCCGGCAATCCCTTGGTCCAACGGCATCCCCTGGGTTGGGGATGGCGGCGCAGTGGTGTCGGACAACACCACCGGTACGAGCCGTTGACGGGATTCATCTACCAGGTGAATCAGTGCCTTTCGGGCGGTGGGAAAACTCTTCACTGTTTCATTCAGAATCGTGCGGAGCACTTCGCGCCCATTCAGGGAGCTGTTCACGTTCCGGCTGATTTCCGCCAGCGCGTTCAATTCGCGCACCCGCCGCGCCTGTTCAAAATGGTACTGCTGTAATTGGTGGTCGCGGCTTTGCAACGCTGTCACCATATCGTTAAATGCAGTACTGACAGGGGTCAATTCGGGGTCGCGGGCAGGAATATCCAACGGTGTAAAATTTCCGGCGGCAACCTGTTGGGAGCCGATGGAAAAGGCATTAAAAGTGTGGTTAAAGGTGCGTACCCACCATAATACACTTACCAGCCCCGCCGCTAAGCCGCCTACAGCAATCAATACCAGCACCCGCGCTGTTGCCCCCGCCGCCCACGCGATCAGCACCATCGCCGCCACTGCCAGTATTTGTCCTAAAAACAACCGAAGCCGTAATGACATTGAAGAAGGTGTCCGTTGTGAAAAGCGAAGAATGGTGATAGGAGAGGTAAAAATCGGGTGGTTGTTTTTCCCCTCTCCACTTTTCTCTCGCTCTCTGATATGCAACATGCAACAATATGTTGTACTATGCACAACTAAGATTGGTAATGCAATAATCAAGAGGGGCTATGTCCGCACGTTGGTTATTTATCGTTAATCGCTCCGCCGGGAATAGCGCGGGCGAAGAAGCGTGGGGCTTAATCGAAAAATCGCTCCGCGAGAACAATACACCCTATCTGGCAGAATTCCCTGCCACCATCGAAGCCGCCAGCCGCGTGATTCAGATGCGAAGTGTTGAACCGTTACAAGGCGTGGTCGCAGTGGGGGGCGATGGCACAGTGCATGCTGTGGTCAATGGGGTACTACAAGTCGCACAGGCAGGAGGCGGATTTTTGCCCGTGGGCATTATCCCCGTAGGGCAACAGAATGATTTTGCGCGAAATTGTGCTCTGCCTCTGAACAAACCGCTTGCCGCGTTGCGCCACCGGCGTCAGATGGCCCGCCCCCACACCACCGAGAGAGGGGTATTGACCAGCCCTAC